>NZ_JBITSX010000038.1:0-58826 GCF_044541255.1 Pseudomonas sp. NPDC085632
CTGCCAAAAGCCGTGAACGATTCCAGCGTCGGCACCGCGTCGGAAACTCTGCTGACCCTGACCGGCAACGTCCTGACCAATGACGTGCAAGGCGCTGACCGTGTAGCAACCGGTCCGGTCACCGCTGGCACCTTCACCGGGACTTACGGCACCTTGGTGCTCAACGCCAACGGCACTTACACCTACACGCTGAACACCAACGATGCCGACTTCAAAAACCTGCACGGCGGCGGCAATGGCACCGAAACGTTCACCTACACCCTCACCGACTCCGACGGCGATACCAGCACCGCCAACCTGGTGCTGAACATCCACAACAATGACGATCAGGTCTACCTCAATGGCCTCGACGTCAACGGCGGCGAACTGACGGTTTACGAGAAAAACCTCAGTGACGGCACCAGCCCTGACACACCGGCCCTGACCCAGAGCGGCACCTTTACCGTGACGGCCCTCGACGGTCTGCAAACCCTGACCGTGGGCGGCATCAACGTGGTCACCGGTGGCGTGGCGGCAGGCTTCCCGCAATCGATCGTCACGCCGCTCGGCAGCACGTTGACCATCACCGGTTACAACCCCGCTACCGGCGTGGTCAGTTACAGCTACACACTGGTCGACAACGAAACCCATCCGAACGCCAACGGCGCCAACAGCATCACCGAGAACTTCAACGTCGTCGCCACAGACACTGATGGCAGCACCGCCAGCGGCCAGATCAACGTCAATATCGTCGATGACTTGCCCAGCGCCCATCCTGACGCCGCATCGGTGGTGGAGGGCGGCACCGTCAGTGGCAACGTGCTGGACAACGACATTGGTGGTGCCGATGGCCCGGCCGTGACTGGCGCGGTGGTCGGCGTGCGCGCCGGCGCCGATACATCGACGTCGGCCATCGGCGGGCTCAACAGCAACATCAACGGCACCTACGGCTACCTGACCCTGGACGCCAACGGCAACGCGGTCTATCACAGCAATCCCAACGCCGTGAGCGGTCCGGGTGCGGTGGATGTGTTCACCTACACCGTGCGCGATTCCGACGGTGATGAAAGCACCACCACCATCACCATCGATGTCGCCAACAGCAAACTGAACGCGACCAGCGACACCGACGTCACCGTCTACGAGAAAGCCCTCGACCTGACCAAGGACGGCGCGGATCTGGCGCCCGGTACGGTCACCGGCAGCGACCCGACCAGCACCGGCGAAACTGCGTCCGGCACCCTGGTTGGCTCGGTCACCGGGGCAGTCGGAGCGATCAGTTACGCGCTGGTCGGCAGCGCCACCGGCAACTACGGGCAAATCGTCCTCAACCCCAACGGCACGTACACCTACACGCTGACCTCGCCGGCGACCACCACGCCGCATGCTGACGACGGCGCCAACACCCTGACTGAAACCTTCACCTATCAGGCCACCGACTCGCTGGGCAACATCGTCACCAGCACCATCGTTGTGAGCATCGTCGATGACGTGCCAAAAGCGCTGAACGACAGCAACGCCAACACGGCTGCGGAAACCCAGTTGACGCTCACTGGCAATGTGCTGACCAACGATGTGCAAGGCGCCGACCTGGTCGCGACCGGACCGAATGCCGGGCCGATCACCGCCGGCACGTTCACCGGTACTTACGGCACGCTGGTGCTCAACGCCAACGGCACGTACACCTACACGCTGAACCCCAACGATGCCGACTTCAAAAACCTGCACGGCGGCGGCAACGGCACCGAGACGTTCACCTACACCCTGACCGATGCCGACGGCGATACCAGCACCGCCAACCTGGTGCTGAACATCCACAACAATGACGATCCGGTGGTGCTCAACGGCCTCGACGTCAACGGCGGCGAACTCACCGTCTACGAGAAAAACCTCAGCGACGGCACCAGCCCCGACACCCCGGCGCTGACCCAGAGCGGCACTTTCACCGTCACTGCGCTCGATGGCCTGCAAACTCTGACCGTCGGCGGCATTGCCGTAGTGACCAACGGTGTCGCCGCAGGCTTCCCGCAATCGGTGGTTTCGCCGTTGGGCAGCACTTTCACCATCACCGGTTACAACCCGGCGACCGGTGTCGTCAGTTACAGCTACACCCTGGTCGACAACGAAGCCCACCCGACCGCTAACGGCGCCAACAGCCTCACCGAGAACTTCAACGTCGTGGCCACCGACACCGATGGCAGTACCGCCAACGGTCAGATCAACGTCAACATCATTGATGACCTGCCGACCGCCAAACCCGACACCGGCTCGGTGGCCGAGGGCGGTACGGTCAACGTCAGCGTGCTGGGCAATGACATCAGCGGTGCCGATGGCGCGGCCACGGTGGTCGGCGTACGCGCCGGCAGCAACACCGGCACCTCGGCCATCGGTGGCCTCAACAGCAACATCAATGGCAGCTTCGGCTACCTGACCCTTGATGCGCTGGGCAACGCCGTTTACCACAGCAACCCGAACTCGGTGAGCCCGCCGGGCGCCACCGACACCTTCACCTACACCATCCGCGACAGCGACGGCGATGAAAGCACCACGACCATCACCATCAACGTCGCCGACAGCAAACTGGTGGCCTCGGTCGATCAGGACGTGACGGTCTACGAAAAAGCCCTCGATCTGAGCAAGGACGGCGCGGATCTGGCCCCCGGTACGGTCACCGGCAGCGACCCGACCAACACTGGCGAAACCGCCACCGGCACACTGGTCGGCGCGGTCACCGGCGGCACGGGCGCGATCACCTACACCCTGGTTGGCAGCGCCACTGGCACTTACGGGCAGATTCAGCTTAACGCCGACGGCACCTACACCTACACGCTGACCTCTGCACCGAAAACCACACCGAACGCCAACGACGGGGCGAACACCCTCAGCGAAAGTTTCACCTACAAAGCCACTGATGCACTGGGCAACAGCACCACCAGCACTCTCGTGGTGAACATCGTCGATGACGTGCCAAAAGCCGTTGCGTCGGATCGTTCGGTAGCCGCGGTGGAGATCGATTCCAACCTGCTTATCGTCCTCGATATCTCCGGCAGTATGGCCGACGCCTCCGGCGTGCCGGGCCTGTCGCGACTGGCGCTGGCCAAGCAGGCGATCAGCGCCTTGCTCGACAAATACGATGACCTCGGCGATGTGAAAGTGCAGCTCGTCACCTTCAGCAGCAATGCTACTGACCGCACCTCGGTGTGGGTCGATGTGGCCACAGCGAAAACCATTCTCGCCGGACTCACCGCTGGCGGTGGCACCAACTACGACGCGGCAGTGGCGGTCATGCAAACTGCGTTCAATACCTCGGGCAAACTCACCGGGGCGCAAAACGTCGGTTACTTCTTCTCGGATGGTAAACCCAACGAAGGTGACATCAACGCTGCTGACGAAGCCGCGCTGAAAAACTTCCTCGATGCCAACAACATCAAGAACTACGCGATTGGCCTGGGCAGCGGCGTGAGCAACGCCAACCTCGATCCGCTGGCCTATGACGGCATCAGCCACACCAATACCAACGCAGTGGTGGTGACGGACCTCAATCAACTCAACTCGGTACTGTCCGGCACCGTACAGGGCGCGCCGGTCACCGGTTCGTTGCTGGGCGAGGGCGGCACCTTTGGCGCCGATGGCGGTTTTATCAAGTCCATCGTCGTTGACGGCACCACCTACACCTACGATCCGAAAGCCCTCAGCGGCCAAGGCTCGTTGACGCCAAGCGGCGGCACCAATCACGGTACTTTCAACACCGCCAACAACACGTTGAGCATCGCCACCAATAACGGCGGCACACTGCTGATCAATCTCGACACTGGCGACTACACCTACACCTCGCAGAAAACCACCGCCGTGGTCATCACCGAGAACATCGGCTTCACCGTCAGCGACAACGATGGCGACCTCGCCAGCTCCACGTTGACCGTGAAAGTCATTCCCAATGCACCGCCAGTGGCCGTGGACGACCATGTCATCACCAACGTGCTGTCGGGCAATATCGTGGTGCCGGGCGAATTGTTGCTGGCCAACGACACCGATCCGAACGGCGATACGCTCAACGCCACGCCGACCAGTTTCAACACGGGTTGGGCAGCGAAGGGCGCGGACTTCACCGGCACCGGCGCGATCACGTTCAACGGCAACAGCAACAGCGCCGCCAACCAGACCCTGGCCGATGTGCGCAATGCGTTCGCGGCCAACACCGCAGCGATGACCGCTGTACTGGTGATCAGCGGCTACCTCGGGGCGGTGACCAACGCCAATGCCAACGATGAAGACCTGATCACCGTCAAACTGAAGCAGGGCGAAACGCTGAATCTGGACCACAACCTGGCGGCCGGGCACATCACCATGGAGTACTCGCTCAACGGTGGCGCGTTCGTGACAATTGCCGACGGCGGCACCATTACCGCCAGCGCCGACGGCACGTATCAGATCCACGTGACCAACATCACCAACACCAGCGGTAGCAACACCAACGCCGCGGAAAACTATCAACTGACCATGACGGTCAACTACGCCGGGGCGCATGACATCACCCCGGACTTCCACGGCACTTACACCGCCAACGACAACCATGGCGGCAGCGACACGGCCAACGTGACCATCAGTTATCAGGACGGCCACACCCTCACCGGCACCTCGGGGGATGACGTGCTGGTGGCCGGCACTGGCGACAACATCATCAACGCCGGCGACGGCAACGATGTGCTGACCGCAGGCTCAGGCAATAACGAGCTGCACGGCGGCGCCGGCAACGACTTGCTTTACAGCGGCCCGGGCAATGACCTGCTCGACGGCGGCACTGGCATCGACACCGCCAGTTACGCCCATGCCACGGCTGCCGTCACCGTCAATCTCGGCCTGCTCGGTGCGCAAAACACCCTTGGCGCCGGCACAGACACACTGACCGGTATCGAAAACCTCATCGGCTCGAACTTCAACGACACCCTCACCGGCGATAACAATAACAACGTGATCAACGGCGGCTTGGGCAACGACATCCTCAACGGCGGCGGCGGTGACGACCTGCTGATCGGGGGCATGGGCAACAACACCATGACCGGTGGCTCAGGGGCCGACACCTTCCAGTGGCTCAAGGGCAACAGCGGCCACGACCTGATCACCGACTTCACCCCCGGCACCGACAAGCTCGACCTGTCGCAACTGCTGCAAGGCGAAAACGGCACCACGGCGTCGCTGGACGACTACCTGCACTTCACCGTCAGCGGCAGCGGCGCCTCGGTCCTCACCAGCATCGACGTCAGCGCCATGGCCGGCGCGACGCCGAACCAGACCATCGACCTGGCCGGTGTGAATCTCGCCAGCCATTACGGGGTGACGCCGGGGGCGGGCGGCGTGGTTGCCGGTGGGCATGACACGGCAACGATCATCAGCGGGATGTTGAATGATCATTCGTTGAAGGTGGATACGGTGTAAGCGACGCCTGAAACGACAAAACCCGCTGTCCCGTACAACCGGGACGGCGGGTTTCTTCTGCCTGACGTGATCGTTCCCACGCTCTGCGTGGGAATGCAGCCCGGGACGCTCCGCGTCCCTTCCAAAGCCGAACGCGGAGCGTCCGTTGAGGCATTCCCACGCAGGAGCGTGGGAACGATCATCGCGTGTCGCTACTGCGGCAACTCCAGATTATCCATCACCCGATTTACCGCCAGTTCACCCAGCATGATTAGTTGCGCAATCCCCAACAGCGTCCTGCGCTGCGACACGGGTATGAGGTGGGCGAAGTCATGAGCGATGGTTCTGGCTGAGGCGAGTGTTTCGCTGGCATCGGCCAGCAGTTCTTCGTTTTTGAAGTCTGCGGTAACGGCATACATCCGGCGGGTCTTACGCGGTGGTGGCGTGGAGCCGGGTGGGCAGAGGTAGTGATCGAGGGCGCGTTCGGCGGCGTCGTTGAGCTTTTTCGAATCGAGGGATTCGTAGGGGGAGGCGAGATCGATTTCGGGTGGGTTGGGTGTTGGTTTGATCATGGTGAGACTCCGTGGTTGATTTGGCCGCCACGGCTCATCGCTAAACAAGTAAAGGTGGCGGCTGTACGCAGGTTAGCGATCCGGGTCACAGAAACCCCGGGTAGACCCGAAGGTCTCCCACGCACAGCCACCATGACGCCAAGTGCAGATAGACAAAGCTGCAATTGAGACTGGGGATTGAGCGTCTGTAAGGTATCGGATCGCTAAACCCGATCGCTGATTCGTCAGCGACCGGACCACAATAGAACCCGACCCCAAAGCGCACAAGCCGGCGGATTCTGGCTTGGCTGTAGGCAATTGCGCAAGATTTTGTAGCTTGGAAGGCGTGTCTGAAGGTGTCTTTTAAACACCAGTGTTTAAAAGGCGATTTGCACTGACTTAACTGGCCCCTTCGCGAGCAAGCTCGCCCCCACATTTGGAATGCGTTTCCCTGTGGGAGCGAGCTTGCTCGCGAAAGGGCCATTCGGGTCAGCAGAAAAATCTCGATCAAGCCTCGCTATTTAAATCACTGGTTAAATAAATTCGCCCCCCTTTGTGTTTGGTTGTCCGACTGCTTATTGCCGCCTTACATAAATACTGTCGATACGGTATTCATTCCCCCCATCCGCATTGGCAGCACCTCCCCGATCTTCATGACTTACCACATTAATTGTGTAAGAACCGCTAGCCGGGACTCTGAAAATAGCGGTTTGTTCGTAATAGGCGCCTGTTCGGGGAACGACAAACACTCCCAGAATTGCTAAACCGCTTGAGGTGCTTATGCTGATCCTCGGTGGAAGATTGTCAGGCTGCGGATTTATATTCGCTACTCGGTAGGTAAAGCGATAGGTTCTTGCCGCTTTGAACTGAAAGGTCCGGTGCAATGCAACACCCGAGTTTCCCGAGTGTTCCCAAGACTTGTTCTCATAGTAGCCATTTTGCAGTGTTGCCCTTCTCGATGCAGGTCCAAACACCCACCCCCCCGTATTACCATTGAAATCAGTTATCGAGTCTTGCCAAGTATTGGCAAGAACGTTCAATTGCAGTGGGGGAGAGGCAGGTTTTTCCCACTGGCCTTCGGTGTAAGCAACTAGATAGGTGATGTTGACCGATCGGCCAGCATTGGCAATGAATACCGGTCGCGGGATCGAAAAGATCAGGGCACCAATGTCTGCAATATATTTTGATTCTGTTGTGTACCCCGGAGCTACACCTTCAAGTTCGACTTTTACTGACTGCCCTACTGACATCCCTCTATAAGCCGGAACTTCAATACTCGCCCCTGTATCCGCGATGTCGTCAAAATCCAGCGTCGGGCCTGGTAGGTCCAGAAGCCTGGGAACAGTCAATACCAATGATTTGATCAAGTACGTTCGTACTGGAAAAAACACGGCTTCAGTTTCTGCTGTTCCTCCGGCCATATTTACCAAAAAACTGATTTTCAGTGTACTGCCGTGCTTGAGTGTCTTCAGCCAGCTACCTGGTAGTTCTCGGCTCAGACCGGGTAGTTGGATATGAAATTCGCTGACAAGATCGTTGAAGGGCGCAACAGGAGTGGCGTTCGTCACCTCTTCGTAACGCAGCCACAACCTTTGTCCGTATACTTCGCCGGGCCAGGGAGGCACAGTCAAACGGTCACTGGCCTGCAGCTGAGTGACATCCAGTTCTAACCCTTGATTGATTTGCGGTTTAGGCAAGCGCGAATCTTCAGGAGAAATTGGCTGGATCGTAAGCGCCAGTGGCGGAGATATAGCAGCCTGACCACCATCCCGATTCAAATTCCACCGCAACAGAATTTCCTTGCCATGCCTGGCAGCCAAAAACGCCGGACTCAATACGGTGTTTGTGCGTTTATTAGCGTTGAACGCCACGAGCGGAAACTGCGGCGAGCCTGCTGGTTGCTTGACCTCCACCAGACGTGCGCGATCTTCTTTCCGTGCGCCGAGATACTCAATGCGTACTGTTACCCCGTTTGGATAGGCCAGTACATCGATCGGATTCGCCGCTGGCTTGACGAGTGTCGGCGGCAGAAGAATTTCCTCCTCGGCGACTTTGATGATCCATGCCTCTGACTCCGGCATATCGCCGTAATTGCCCTTGACCGTATAGCGATGATCTCCCACCGGTTGCAGGTTCAAAGCATGTTCCCATACCGCGTTCGCACCGACAGTGATGGTTTCTACCAGCTCACTGTTATCACGCAACTCGATCGTCAGCCCTGCGCTGGCCTTGCCTTGGAATTTGAATGAGGTCTCGGTGGTGCTGGTGTCGCTTGGGATCTCTTTGCCACTGACCGAGCCGGTTACCGAGTCGATGGTCGGCGGATCGAGCGCCACCGGTTGCCCCACCGTAAACTCCAGATCATTCGAATAGCTGGTCGTGTTGCTGGCCGCCCGAAAAATCTCGTAGTTAACCTTCACTTTTTTCCCGCGATTAGGCTCGATGTGCTGGGCCACAAACGCCGCGTTCAGCGGGAAATCCACGTCCTTGTCCTTGGACAATACGTTGAGTTTTTTAAAGTCGGTAACAGGCTCATTGCCTTCAACGATCCAGAAAAATTTCACGATATCGTTGGATTCTGTCGGAGTGGCCACCGGCCGTGGGGCGGTGATTTTGCTGACGCCACCGGGCAGGTCCTTGGGTTCCAGGGCTCCGTCCTTTTCGCCAAGGACGATGGGTTTGACCAGTTCCCGTTGCGCTTTACCGACGTTGAGCAACGAGGCGTGCAGCGAGGCGCGGCGGGTGATGGTGCCGTTTTCGTCGCTCAGCAGGTTGTACGACAGACGCAGCGTGCCGCCCTCCAGGGTTTTGCCGTGTTCGCCGGCGACGGTGATGATGAACCCCTCGGGGTCATCGGCCTCGTCTTGGCTGGGGAAATACCAGTCCAGTTCGGGGTCGTAAATCGTGAGGTCGGACCGGGTGCCGAACAATTTGAGCTCGATGGCGTTGTCCGGGGTGATCAGCGGATCGTAGGGGATACGGATGCGGTATTCGGGCGCATTCGGGTCGAGCGCGCCACTGATGGCGTCCAGCGCAATCGGGGCCGCCAGGCGCGTGGCCTCACCGATGACGCTGTAGGCGCGGGACTTGGATCTGGAGTTGTCGACCACGACGCCGCCGCGACGTACGTGATAGGAGTACACCACCGTACGTTTGGCCAAGGCGCGCAGGGTGCTGTTGTTGTGCGCGATCGAGACTCGCACCGGTGGCGTGGTTTCAATACGCTGGATCACCAATTCGCTGATCTCTTTACCTTCGTCGTCGGTACCGAAGACGCTGAGGTAGATCTCGTCGTTCTTTTTGAAGGTGTTGCCGTCCTCCGCCCAGACTTCTACCTGCGGCCGTTCGTCTCCCAGCGCCTCCAGATTCACGATGAGACCATCGGCCTGTTTGAGGATGGGCGCCCCCAGCCGCAAGCCCTGGGTGTCGACGACAATACGCACGGCCTCGCACCAATCTTCGGACTCGTTGTGCACGCGGTCGCGGATCTTGTAGCTGACCGACACCCCATCGGAGTCGCCGGCTGAGAGGATGGTGGTCTTGTCGGCCAGAACCACGATGGGATTCCCCTCTGGATCGTCGAACTGTTCCTGGGTGACAGGCTCGGACTCCACGGTTTTCCCGGCCCAGGCGAGGATAAGCACATCACCGACGGCGCAGTTCCGGTAGAGCCAGCCATCGCCGGGCTTGGGTTTGGCGTAGATCAGCACGCCTTCCTCGGCGGTGGCCTTGTCGACACCGTCGCGCACCACATCCGGCGGATCGAAGGCCATGGTCAGTTCGGAGTGGCCATAGTCGGGATTGGTGTCCTGACCGCCGGGCAGTTCGAGTTTGACGAAGAGCTTGATCGTCGGTCCTGGCTCGGGCTTCTGCCCGAACCGCGTGATCTGGTAGGACAGTTCCCAGTCGCCGCTGGGCAAACGCTCGGGCGCGACGAACAGGGTGACGCGCTTGTCCACTTCGATCTTATCGGTGATGGTCTTTTGATCCACCATGGTTTTGTTCAGAAGCAATTTGCAGTTGTCGCCCACACTCATGTTGTTCCAGGCGGAAATCTGGGTCTTCAGCCCCTTGATGAAGTTGAGTCGTGCGGCGGCGAGGTTGATGCCCCAGGTGCCGTCCGGTAACAGAATGCCGCCGGGGATTTCCGGGTCGAGGAGGGACAGGACAGAGATTTGTTTGCGTGGTTGGACGAGCATGACGGGCACTCCTGCCGGGGGTTTGGGCGATGGAGTGATTAGGGCGCGGAATCGAGAAATGCGCACCTGTCAGATCTGACAGGTGTTTTAACGTTTTAGACAAACGGTAGTAACGTTATGGCTCAAGGTTTGCGCAAAGTCTTCTGCCGCAAAATATAAACCGTCACCAGTACCGCACTGGTCAACATGAACCCCCGCGCCCACGGCAACGGCACCAGGTAACACGAGAACAGAATGCTCGCCCACATCAGCCCGATTGCGTAGACCTTGCCCTTGAGCGGAATGCCGTTGCCATCGAGGTAATCGCGGATCCATGGCCCGAGCCGTGGATGCTCGACCAACCATTGATAGAAACGCGGAGAGCTGCGCGCGAAGCAGGCCGCGGCGAGCAGAAGGAAAGGGGTAGTGGGCAGGACCGGCAGGAAAATACCGATCACCCCCAATGCCACGCTGAGCCAGCCGACGGCCAGCAGAAAGTAGCGCAACATCAGGGGGCGGTTGCCTATGGGGTTGTCCATAGGCCGGATCTTAGTGGTGACGTGGCTTGAGGATCGCCGGTTTTTCGTCTGGCGCCTGGCACAGCAGGTACAGCGCGGTCAGGGCTTCCGGGATCTGTACGATCATGTCGTCCATCAGGTTGGCGTCCTTGGCGATGTCTTCGAACTCTGGCTGTTCGTCGAACAGGCCCGAACCGACCATGATCGGCAGGAGCATTTCGCTGACTTCTTCTTCGGCGGTTTCGAACCAGGCCGCTTCCCGCAGGAACACGCCTTCCATGAAACCGATGCACCAGCCGCGCAGTTCGGAATCGTCGGGCTCGTCGCCCAGATCCAGTTCGCATGGCAGCTCGAACTCTTCATCGGACGCCAGTTGACGGGCGATGTGTGCCTTGAGGCCGATGAGCGTGGCTTCGATCTCTTCGCGCTGGGCTTCGCCGCTGTAGTGCGGTTCTTCGGCGAACAAGGCATCGATCCACTCACGGTCCGGCACGACGTCCGAGCAGATTGACAGTGCGGTGAGGTAGCCGTGAGCGGCCACGTAATCCAGCGCCTCGTCATGCAGCTCGTCGGCGTCGAGGAAAACTTGCAGGCGGGTCAGTTGCTCAGCGAAGGACATTACGGGGCTACCTTGGGGAATAAACAATGCGGGAATTCTAGGCCTTCTTGCGCGCTCAAGCCAGCCGCATGGCAGATTTGACCTGCCATACCCTGCATACACCCTGTAGGAGCTGCCGAAGGCTGCGATCTTTTGATTTGCTTTTAATAAAGACAAGATCAAAAGATCGCAGCCTTCGGCAGCTCCTACACAGGTATCAGCTATCAGCGATTGTATCGACGGGTGTCGCCCTGTGCAGGGGAGGGCTCGGGTATACTGCCGCGTTTTGCGATCCCTGCCCCTCTTGCGGCTGTCATGCAATGCGCTCTTACGTTTTGTTTAAGCAGCCCCGGCTGTTCTGAACCAGCCTGAGCAGGGATGTATCGGTAGATTTTTGGAGTTTTTATGCTCGAACAGGCTCAGCGCGTCCTCAAGGACATCTTCGGCTACGACAGTTTCCGTGGCCGTCAGGGTGCAATCATTGAGCGCGTGGCCAGCGGCGGGGATGCGCTGGTACTGATGCCTACCGGTGGCGGCAAGTCGCTGTGCTTCCAGGTGCCGGCGCTGCTGCGTGATGGCTTGGCGGTGGTGGTGTCGCCGCTGATCGCACTGATGGACGATCAGGTCGCCACCCTCGAAGAACTCGGTGTGGCCGCCGCCGCGCTGAACTCCACGTTGAGCGCCGAGCAGCAACGTGACCTGGCGGCGCGGATCAAGCGCGGCGAAGTGAAGATGCTGTATCTGGCACCAGAACGTCTGGTGCAGCCGCGCATGCTGTCGTTCCTGCAAGGTCTGAACATCGCATTGTTCGCTATCGATGAAGCGCACTGCGTGTCGCAATGGGGCCACGATTTCCGTCCGGAATACCTGCAACTGGGCCAGTTGGCCGAGATGTTCCCCGACGTACCGCGCATCGCCCTGACCGCCACCGCCGACAAGCGCACCCGCGAAGAAATCGTCACGCGTCTGCATTTACAGAATGCCGAGCGCTTCCTGTCGAGCTTCGACCGGCCGAACATCTTCTACCGCATCGTGCCCAAGGAGCAGCCGCGCAAGCAATTGCTGGCATTCCTCGCCGAGCGGCGCAGCGATGCCGGCATCGTCTATTGCCTGTCGCGCAAGAAAGTCGAAGAAGTCGCAACGTTTTTGAGCGAGCAGGGCTTTCCGGCGCTGCCGTATCACGCCGGTTTGCCCAATGAACTACGTGCCTTCAACCAGAAGCGCTTCCTCAATGAGGAAGGCCTGATCATGGTTGCCACCGTGGCGTTCGGCATGGGCATCGACAAACCCAACGTACGTTTTGTCGCGCATCTCGATCTGCCGAAATCCCTCGAGGCGTATTACCAGGAAACCGGGCGCGGCGGCCGTGACGGCCTGCCGGCGGATGCGTGGATGGCCTACGGTCTGCAAGACGTGGTGATGCTCAAGCAGATGCTGCAAAACTCCGAAGGCGACGAGCGGCACAAGCGTCTCGAACAGCACAAACTCGACGCCATGCTGTCGCTGTGTGAAGAAACCCGCTGCCGTCGCCAGACCCTGCTGGCGTACTTCGATGAGGACATGCCGGAGCCGTGCGGCCATTGCGACAACTGCGTCGATGGCGTGCAGACCTGGGATGCCACCGAGCCTGCACGTCAGGCGCTGTCGGCGATTTTCCGTACCGGCCAGCGTTATGGTGTCGGGCATCTGGTCGACGTGCTGTTGGGCAAGGAAAACGAAAAAGTCCGCAGTTTTGGCCACCAGCATCTGTCGGTGTACGGCGTTGGCAAGGCACTGAGTGAGAGCGAGTGGCGCTCGCTGTTCCGCCAATTGGTCGCGCGCGGTCTGGCAGACGTCGATCATGAAGGCTATGGCGGTCTGCGTTTGAATGACAGTTGCCGACCATTGCTCAAGGGTGAGGTCACGCTGGAGCTGCGCCGCGATCTCAAACCGCAGGTCACCGCCAAAACCGCCAGCAAGAGCCCGGCCAGCCAACTGGTGCGCGGCGAAGAGCGTGAACAATGGGAAGCCTTGCGCGCCCTGCGGCGCAAACTGGCCGAAGAACATGGCGTGCCGCCGTACGTCATCTTCCCCGATTCGACCTTGCTGGAAATGCTCCGCAGCCAGCCGACCTCGCTGGCGGAAATGGCCCGGGTCAGCGGCGTTGGCGCACGCAAGCTGGAACGCTATGGCGATGCCTTCCTCGAAGTGCTCGGCGGCGAGGTCGAGGCGCCGAAAGCAGTGGCCGACGTGCGCCACGAACTGATCACCCTGGCTCGCGCGGGCATGACCCCGCTGCAAATCGCCGGTCAGTTGCAGTGCTCGGAAAAGAACGTTTACACCATGCTCGCTGAGGCGATCGGCAAGCAGCAGTTGTCACTGGAGCAGGCGCTGGATTTGCCGGAAGAGCTGATGGGCGAAGTGCAGGACGCGTTCCTCGATGGCGAAGGCGAGTTGCCGTCGGTCGCTGAAATCGCCGAGTTGTTTGCCGGCCGCGTTCCGGAGGGCGTGCTGTATTGTGTGCGGGCTGCGTTGCAATCCGAATTCGAAATGTAATTCGCCTGAGCACCCTCACCCCAGCCCTCTCCCAGAGGGAGAGGGGGCCGACCGAGGTGTCTTGCGCTATACATCGACCTGAAAACCCGAGTCGATTATGGATTCACCAAGGCACGTTAAAGTCGCTGAATTATCCCAGGCATCCCCCATTCAGTCCCCTGTCCCTCTGGGAGAGGGACAGGGGGAGGGGCCTCCAATTATGGATTCGGTAAAGCAGGATCAGGTCGGCGTAATTCTGAAGCATCCCCCATTCAGTCCCCTCTCCCTCTGGGAGAGGGCTAGGGTGAGGGGCTTTCAAGATGTAACGATTCAGTACAGACCGCCACTTGCCTATAACTGCAGCTCATGCTTAGCTGGCTAATAATTAGAAATTCTTTATTTTCAGTCTAACCGTGAGTGTTTTATGCCGTTAACCGATCAACACCGCTTTGGCATGCAACTGGCCCAGATGTCCCGTGGCTGGCGTGCCGAACTGGATCGACGCCTCGCCGGGCTGGGGTTGTCCCAGGCGCGCTGGCTGGTGCTGCTGCATCTGGCGCGTTTTGAAGAAGCGCCGACCCAGCGTGAGCTGGCGCAGAGTGTCGGCGTCGAAGGGCCGACCCTCGCGCGATTGCTCGATAGTCTGGAAAGCCAGGGCCTGGTGCAACGCCAGTCCGTAATGGAAGACCGCCGGGCGAAAAAAATCGTCCTTTGCGCACCGGCCCTGCCGCTGATCGAACAAATCGAAACCATTGCCACACAGTTGCGTCATGAGTTGTTCGAAGGCGTCGACGAGGCGGATTTGAAGGTGTGCATGCGGGTTCACGGGCACATTCTGGCCAACCTGGAAAAATCTTGAGGCACATCCACGTGCCGGATCTTTGAGAGATCGCGCTGAGCCGACTATAAGAACTACTGGGCAATATCGTGTTCGTACCGGATGTGCGAACGCATAGAAGTCGGTTTTGCTTATTTAAGGGATGCTCATGCTCGCAAGTCGGCACGTGTTACTGCGCGGCGGCGCCAAATGGCTGCTGGTCGCTGGTGTATTCAGTTATTCGGCCTGGTCGATGGCCTTGGGGCTGGGTGATATCACCGTCCATTCAGGCCTTAATCAGCCGCTCAAGGCCGACATTGCTTTGGTCGATGTCGGCGGGCTGACGCAAAACGATTTGGCCGCGCGCCTGGCCACGGCGGATGAGTTCGCCGAGGCCGGGGTCGAGCGGGTGTTCTTCCTCAACGACCTCAGGTTCGTCCCGATCCTGCATGGCAATCGGCAGATGATCCGGGTGACCTCAAGCAAACCGGTCAACGAACCTTTTCTGAATTTCCTCGTGCAGCTCAATCAACCCAACGGCCGGTTGCTGCGTGAGTACACCGTGTTGATCGATCCACCGGGTTCGCCGGGTATCGTGCCGGCCACCGATGAACCGGATCCACGTGCGCAATCCTCCGCGTTTCCCACTGTCGAGCCCGTTGTGGCAGCGCCGCAGGCACCTCAGGCCAAACGCGACGCCGTGCCCGCGCCAATGCCTGCAAATCCGCCCGCCAACGATGCACTGGCCGAGCAACTGGCTGCCAGTGTCTTGCTGAATCAGCAATTACAAAAGACCGTCGATGAACTGAACACCAAACTGCAGACGCAGGATGTGCAGATTGCCGAGGGCAAGAAGCAGGTCACTGAGCTGCAAACGCAATTGTTCGAACTCAAAAAAGCACCGCCACCGACCGAGGTAACCCCGGCACCTGCTCCGGTTGTGGCACCTGTTGAGTCCACAGATGACGGGTTGAACTGGCCATTGCTTGGCGGCCTGTTGCTGTTGTTGGGGGCATTGGCCGGGCTGTTCGTGCACCGCCGACGGCAACAGCCGCAACAGCCGCAACAGGCTGATCAACCGCTGCCACTGTTGCCGCAGGGCGATGAACCTGATGTAGCTGAAGTCGAAAACGCCGAGTCTGTCAGGGCTCACACCTCAGCCCAACACCGTGAAGAACCGGCGGCGGGCGATGTCCTGGAGGCGGTGGGGATCTATCTGGCCTATGGTCGCCTGGGCGAAGCTGCGGGGTTGCTGCGCGATGCCTTGCATAAGGAACCGGAGCGTACGGACATTGGTTTGCAGTTGCTTGAAGTCCTGGGGCGTCAGGGTGACAGCGCCGCGTATGAGCAGCAGGAAAGTCATTTGCGTGAACAGGGCGTGGATGCCCAGACGTTACAGGACGTTCGCGTTCGACATCCGAAACTGGCGGGTGCTGCACCATTGGCCGCAGTGCAGCCCGTCATTGCGGCTGCGCCCCTTGTCGAGGCCAAACCGGCACTTGAGGATGATTTCGAATTGAACCTGGGCGAGTTGTCGATGGATTCCAGTTGGGATCTGGAAGACAGTCGTTCAGCCACCGCAGAGCCAGTTGCAGACACCTCGGCGCTGGGTTCCGGCCTGCAAGTATTGCCTCAGGACTTTGAATTGCCGGAAGCGGCCAGCGAAGACGCCGAGCTTGAGTGGATCCCTGAATCGGACGCCGGCCCGCTGGATGAAGATTTTCTCAATGAGTTTGCTGATGCGGAGCCGTCATTGGCGTTGCAACCGTTGGATTTGCAGGCACCGGAGCTGCTACACGACGAAAACTCTGGAAAGCTCGAACAGGCGCAGACCTGCATTGATGATGGTGACATCGACAGTGCGATTGCGTTGCTCACTGAGTTGCTCAAGGAAGGCGATGAGCCTTTGAAGCAAACGGCGCGGACATTGCTGGCGGGGATTCGCTGACCCCCCGATCGATTTGCGCTTGATCTGATACCGCCTTCGCGAGCAGGCTCGGTCCTACATTGGAATGCGTTCCCTGTGGGAGCGAGCCTGCTCGCGATAGCGGTTTGTCGGGCGCCGTGGTCAGAAAGTCTGGCCAAGATTCAAGTACACCGCCTGCTCATTCGCATCATTCAACCCATAACTGAAATTCAACGGCCCCAGCGGCGTGTCAAAACCGATGAACACGCTGGCCGCGTTGATATAGCCGCTGTCGAACTCATTGTCGTTGTTCCACGCCCGTCCACGCTCCAGCGAGGCGCCGGCATACAGAGGGAAGTCCAGCGGCAGATACGAGCGCGGCGTCAGCCGGCGGTAGTACACCGCGCGCATCAGGCTGACGTTCTGCCCGGAAATCGCGTCTTCTCTGAACCCCGACAACTGCCGCGCACCGCCAAGCAGGAAGCTTGACGTCACCACGTTGGCATCGTCCAGCGTTCGCCCGTAACGACCACCGAGAATCAGCGTATCCGGGCCACGGCTCATGGCTTTGTCGAGTTTGAATTCCCACTGTCGGTAGCGCGTATCCGAACCCAGGCCTGGTTCGAACTGCATCAGCGTCAGGCTGACGTCCTTGCCTTCATGAGGGAAGTAGACGTTATCCAGCGAATCGTAGGAATACTTCAGCGCGTAGAAGCCTTCGTTGAAGTTTTCACTCGGCAGATCCTGATCGCCAATGCGCACATCGGCCTTGCCCCAGGCCTCGCCGACACCGAAACGCACTTCGCCGTTGTTGCCGATCTGGCGACCGAAGTTGAGGCCGAAACCGTAGCGCTCGACGCGATACTGCGCGATCGGATCGTTGTCGAGCACCGAGTCGACGTTTTGTGCTTCGAACGAGGCGTACGGCGCGACGAAGTAGCGCGAGCCAACGTCCAGCGGTTGATAGAACTCGGTGTACAACTCTTGTTTATCGCCAATCTGCGCGCGGGTCAGCCATTCCGCGCCGAGGCGGTTGATGCCGTTGATGCGGTAACTGGCGCCGAGGTTGAAGGCGCTGTCGCCGCGCATGTCGTCCGAGAGATTGAGGCCGACCCGCAAGTAATCGGTGCCGCTGCGTTTGCCCCGGGCGCTGATCACCAGCGTGTGATCCTGACCTTTATGCACCACGCGGTATTGCACCTGCTCGAAGTAATCGAGGCCGTACAAAGTGCCCATGTCCGAGTGCAATCGAGCCAGATCCAGCGGTTCGCCAATGTGTTGGCGGATGTAGTAGCGGATCACATCGTCGTCGACTTTTGAGTCGTTCTCGACGCGGATCGCGGTGATGATCGGCGTGCGCTGACCCGGCGAACGCGCGGCGTTGAGTTCGGCGTCCTGGGATTCTTTGGGTTTGAGGATGGCGAGGCGCGCATCGAGGATGCGGGTAGCGCGGTAACCGGCGTCGATCATCTCCTGAGCCTTGCCGAAATCAGTGACACCGAATGCCGCCAGCGCAGGCTGGATCAGCACATCGGAAGTTTTCAGCGCGGCCAGTTGTTCTTCGGAGTTACTGCGGGTCATCAGGGTGATCGACTGGTTCAACACATCGACCACGGTGGTCAGTTGCTTGCGGTTGCGCAACGGTGTGCCGATATCGACAACGATGGCAACGTCGACGCCCATTTCCCGCGCGACATCGAGCGGAATATTGTCGGTCATGCCACCGTCCACCAGTAGTCGACCGTCGAGTTCGACCGGGGCGAACACCGCCGGGATCGACATGCTGGCGCGGATCACCTGAGGCAAATGACCTTTGCGGAACACCACTTTTTCGCCGTTGGAAATGTCGGTGGCGACAGCGCGGAACGGGATCGGCAGTTTGTCGAAATCCCGCGTATCGCTGGTGTGGGCCAGCAGGCTTTCCAGCAACAACGAGAGGTTCTGGCCCTGAATCACACCCAGTGGCAAGCCGAGACTGCCGTCGTCACGAAAGCTGAGTTTCTGTTTGACCAGGAAGTCGCGGTCATCCTGTTTGCGCCGAAACGGTACGTCTTCACGCGGCGGGGCGTCGGACAGCGCGGCTTGCCAGTCGATGTTCAGCGCGAGTTTTTCCAACTCATCGATCTTGTAACCCGAGGCGTACAGGCCACCGACCACTGCGCCCATGCTGGTGCCGGCGATCGCATCGATCTTGATGCCTTGCTCTTCCAGTGCTTTGAGCACGCCGATGTGCGCCAGTCCGCGCGCAGCACCGCCGGACAGCACCAGGCCGACTTTCGGTCGCGGCGCTTCACTGGCGTGGACAAGCAATGGAAGGAAACCAAGCAGCAGGCAGAACAGCAGACGGCGCATTGTGAGTCTCGGGGCAAGCGATAAAGCCGGCTATTATAGCGGCGCCCTCTGTCTCAGGAGTTCCAGCAAACATGACTGTCGCAAAAGCAGAAGTTGTTATCACTTATTGCACCCAATGCCAGTGGCTGCTGCGCGCCGCGTGGCTGGCGCAGGAACTGCTCAGCACCTTTGCCGACGATCTCGGCAAAGTCTCACTGGTGCCCGGCACCGGCGGGGTGTTTCACATCACCTGCGACGGTGTGCAGATCTGGGAACGCAAGGCTGATGGCGGTTTTCCAGAGGCCAAGGTCTTGAAGCAGCGAGTTCGCGATCAGATCGATCCTGACCGCGACCTCGGTCACAACGACCGCACTCAGTGAGACGCGGCTTCGGCGGCGATGGTTTTCTTGTCGGCGCTGCCGGACATCCGCGCGGACACGACGATGGCGATGATGATCAATGCGCCGCCCATCAACATCCGTAGCGTCGGGTTTTCATTGAACAACAGCCAGGCGACGGTGATGCCGTAGACCGGCTCCATGGCAAATACCACCGCAGCCGTCCGTGCCTTGATCACCGCCAGACTGGCCACGAACAGGCTGTGGGCGATGCCGGTACAGAACACTCCGAGCAGGGCGATCCACAGCCAGTCCAGTGCGCGCACGTCGCTCAATTGCGGCGCCGCGACTGGCAGCAGACACAGCGCCACCACGACGTTTTGACACAGCGCTGCCTGCACCGCCGGGATGCGCCCGGAGCTGGCGCGGTTGGTCAGTGACAGTAGCGAGAACAGCAGGCCCGACAACACCGACCAAAGCAAACCAACGGTAGCGCCGCTACCCAGGTCGAAGGCCGGGGTCACCAGAATCAGGCCGATGCTCACCAGTACCACCAGCAGAATCTCGTTGGCGCGAATGCGTTCGCGGAAGATCAGCCCTTCAAGAATCACCGTGAAGGCCGGGAAACTGGCAAAGCCCAATGTTGCGATGGCGACACCGGCGATCTTCACCGAGATGAAGAAGCTCACCCAGTGCCCGGCCAGCAACACGCCGCTGAGGGCCAGGCGCCGCCAGTCCACGGCCTGAAGTTTGTGCCAGCCATGCTGACTGGCAAAACGGGCGAAGAACGCCAAGGCGACAACGGCGAAAGCCGCGCGACCGAAGACGATCACAGCGGGGGACGCGGCAGCGAGTTTGCCGAACACACCGGTCAGGCCAAACATCAAAGCGCCGATATGCAGAGCGCCGAGGGCGGTACGCGGAGTCATTGCATTCCTTAATCCAGACACGGTTTCTTGTGATTGATCGTTCCCACGCGGAGCGCGGGAACGATCAATACGTCCATTGAACCCTGTATCGGCCTACAAGTCTGTCGGCAGACTATCGTCTTTTGTCGTAGGAATCGCGCCGAAGCTGGCCGGGTGATGAGCCGAACTCACGTAGGACCGCGGCTGAAAAGGCACTCTGCGAGCTGTAACCGACGCGATTGGCGATTTCACCTATCGGCAACGCGGTGTCGCGCAGCAGTTGCACCGCCAGATGCAGGCGCTGGCTGCGAATGTAGTCCATCGGTGTCTGTCCACATTCGGCCATGAACCGTGCATGCAGACGTGCGCTGGATAAACCGGCGACTCGCGCCAGATCGGCGACTTGCAAAGGGTAAGCGGCGTATTGCTCGATGTGCGCATCCAGCGCGGCATAAGGCAGGCGTCGCGCGGCGAGTTCGGCAGGTTGCGCCAGAGTGAGGCTGGCCAGCAGCAACACCGCGCCTTGTTGCGCGATCAACGGATCGCTGACCGGGCTGTTCGCCAGCCAACTGACCAATTGGCTTTGCCCCGCATCCAATGATCGCCGCGCCGGCTGGTCGAGCAGGCGGCGACTGGCCTCGGCATGTTCGCCGAGTGAATCGGTCACCCATTGTCCTTCAGGGATATCGAGTACCAGACAGCGACTGCCATCGGGGCTGCCGCAGGCATGATGCGCGCCGGACGGAATCACCACGAAACTCTGCTGGCGCACCTGACTGCCACAGCCTTCGACCTCGAAATCCAGCGCACCGGACAAGCCAAACACCAATTGCGCGTGCTCATGGCTGTGCACGATCAAATCGCGGGTGTACTGACGCAGGGTGAGGATCGGACGCATGGCAGGGTCTCCGGCTAGGTAGCCAGTCTACACCGGCGCATGCGCAATGCGTTGTCACAGGACTGACTCACGCTTGTCATGGTCGATTAACCGGGCAGGCGCAGAGTGGCGAAAACATCACAGAGGGTTGCCCATGACCAGCGCCGAGCTCGCCAGACCCAGTCGCAAACAACGCGTGCGAACCCTGTGGATCTCCGACGTGCACCTGGGCACGCGGGATTGCCAGGCCGAGCACTTGTCGCAATTTCTCAAGGGCTATCACGCTGACAAGATTTACCTGGTCGGCGACATCATTGATGGCTGGAAACTGCGCGGCGGCATGTACTGGCCGCAGGCACATACCAACGTGATCCGCCGCTTGCTGACCATGAGCAAGCGCGGCACCGAGGTCATTTACGTCACTGGCAACCATGACGAATTCCTGCGCCGCTATTCGAAGCTGATTCTGGGCAATATCCAGTTGGTCGACGAGGCGGTGCATGTCACCGCCGACGGGCGGCATCTATTGGTGATTCACGGCGATCAGTTCGATGTCATCACCCGTTATCACCGCTGGCTGGCCTTCCTCGGCGACTCCGCCTACGAATTCACCCTGACCCTCAATCGCTGGCTCAACCATTGGCGTGCGCGCTATGGCTATGGTTACTGGTCGTTGTCGGCATACCTGAAGCACAAGGTGAAAACCGCGGTGAGTTTCATCAGCGACTTTGAAGAAGCCATCGCCCATGAATGCGTGAAGCGCGAGTTGCATGGCGTGGTGTGCGGACACATTCACCATGCCGAAATCCGCAAGGTAGGGGAGGTGGATTACCTCAATTGCGGCGATTGGGTGGAATCGTGCACGGCGCTGATCGAGCACTGGGATGGCACGATCGAGTTGTATCGACTGGCGGATGCGCAGGCGCGCGAAGCGGAGCTGAAAGCGGCCAAAGTCGCCGAACTCGCCTGACTCTCGGGTGTTTTAGAGGGCCTCATCGCTGGCAAGCCAACTCCCACAAGGTTTTGTGAACGCCATACAACCCTGTGGGAGCTGGCTTGCCAGCGATGAGGCCGGAACAGACAACATCAAACGCTGGTGTGTTCTGCCATTGCCGCCTTGTAAATCGAGTTCTTCGGCTGCGCAAACAACCGCTCCATCATCGGCTCGAAGAAACTCAAAGGCAGCGTGTCATAGCCCGGATCAAACGCCGCCGCATCGTATTTGGCGCAAAACTCGGCGGTTGCCTGAAACTGCGGATGCTCCTTGAACTGCTCGCGCAGATGCCTATCCATGCCCAGATGATGAAAGAAGTAGTAACCCTGAAACACACCATGCTTCTCGACCATCCACAGATTCTCGGCACTGACGAACGGCTTGAGAATCGCCGCAGCAATGTCCGGATGGTTATACGAGCCGAGCGTGTCGCCAATGTCATGCAACAACGCGCAAACCACATACTCCTCGTCGCGCCCGTCACGAAAGGCGCGGGTCGCGGTTTGCAGTGAGTGGGTCAGGCGATCCACCGGGAACCCCCCGAAGTCGCCTTCAAGCAGTTTCAGGTGAGTCAGGATTCGCGACGGCAACTGTTTGGCGTAGGCACTGAAGTCGGCGGCGATGATCGCCCAGTCTTCTTGGGTACCGTCTTTCATATGGGTGAAACGGGCATTGGCATTCATTGGCTGACCCTCATTCAGAACGCCACGCGACCCAGAATCATGTCGCGGTACATGACGAAGTCGCCGAGCAGGCTGTAGAGCGGATGCTGGAAAGTCGCCGGTCGGTTCTTTTCAAAGAAGAAGTGGCCGACCCAGGCGAAGCTGTAACCGGCCAGTGGCACGGCCAATAGCAGCAGCCAGGCGCCTTTGGCGATGGTCATCGCGAAAATGAAAATCACCAGTGTCGTGCCGATGAAATGCAGGCGCCGGCAGGTGCTGTTGTTGTGTTCACTGAGGTAATACGGGTAAAACTCAGCGAAGCTGTTGAAATGCTTGATGTTTTCCACGACCGCGTTCTCTGTGGTTATTGTTCTGGCGACGAGTTGTTCTGCGGGTAGCTTATTTGAGTCTAGAGTGATCATTGGCGTGGGCCAGTGACAATCGGCGCCACTTTAGTATCCTTCGCAAATCAGGCCGTAATATGCGGCCCCTCATGTAAAAGAAAAACGCCATGAGCGAACGAACGACTTCTGCAAGCTGGGCGATGGGGATTGTCAAAGCATTGGAGATGGACGGCCTGGATTGCCGGGTTCTGTTCAAGCAACTGGGGCTCGATTACACGGCTCTGGATGATCCGGATGCGCGCTTCCCGCAAGATTCCATGACCCGCCTCTGGCAACGGGCAGTCGAACTGTCCGGTAATCCGGCGATTGGCCTGAACATGGGCAAAGTAGTGCGCCCGGCGTCGTTTCATGTCGCCGGCTATGCACTGATGTCGAGCAATACGCTGGCCGAAGGCTTTCAACGGTTGGTGCGTTATCAGCGCATCATCGCCGAAAGTGCCGACCTGAGTTTTCGTCTGCTGGAAGAAGGTTATGCGCTGATTCTGACGGTGCATGGCGATCACCTGCCGCCGACCCGGCAAAGCGCCGAAGCCTCGCTGGCCTGTGCACTGGGCTTGTGTGGCTGGTTGACCGGGCGCACGCTGCACCCGGTCAAAGTCTTGGTGCAGGGCGCGGAACCGGATGACCTGGAACCCTACAAACAAGCCTTCCACGCGCCGTTGATGTTTAACGCGCCGTACGATGCGTTGATCTTCGAACGCGCTGACATGGAAGCGCCACTGCCCACCGCCAACGAGGCGATGGCGCTGTTGCATGACCGCTTTGCCGGGGAGTATCTGGCGCGGTTTTCCGAAAGTCGCGTGACCCACAAGGCGCGGCAGGTGCTGTGCCGGTTGTTGCCGCAGGGCGAGCCGAAGCGCGATACCGTCGCGCAGACCCTGCATCTATCGCAGCGCACCTTGCAGCGGCGGTTGCAGGAGGAGGGCACGAGTTTTCAGCAACTGCTCGATGACACCCGTCGAGAGCTGGCCGAACAGTACCTGGCGCAGCCGAGCATGACCTTGCTGGAAATCGCTTACCTGTTGGGGTTTGCCGACCCGAGCAACTTCTTTCGCGCGTTCCGCCGCTGGTTCGACACCACGCCCGGTGATTACCGGACGCGGTTGTTGCAGGCGCCGAGTGTGATCAGTGACGCCAAAAGGCCGGAATACACAGCACAAACACCGTAATGATCTCCAGTCGGCCGAGCAGCATGCCGAACGACAGGATCCACTTGGCCGCGTCCGGCAAGGTGGCGAAGTTGCCCGCCGGGCCGATGGTTTCGCCCAGGCCCGGGCCGACACCGGACACGGTACTGGCGGCACCGGTCAGTGCGGTCATCCAGTCGACGCCGAGCAGCGACAGCAGCAGCGCGATCACGCAGATGGTGATGGCGAAGAAGAACGAAAAGGTCAGAATCGAGCGCACGATTTCTTCGTCGAGACGATGGCCGTTGTACTTCTGCTTGATCACCGCGCGCGGGTGAATCAGCTGATTAAGGTTGGCCTTGAGCAGGATGTAGGCAACCTGGAAACGGAAGATCTTGATCCCGCCTGCCGTCGAGCCGGAACAGCCACCGACAAACCCCAGATAGAAAAACAGCATCAGCGAGAAGTTGCCCCACAGGCTGTAATCGCCGAGGGCAAAGCCTGTGGTGGTGACCACCGAGGTCACGTTCAGCGCCACGTGTCGTAAGGCATCCAGCCAATGCAGGTTGGTCGTCCACCAGTACCAGGTGCCGAGCACCAGCCAGGTCACCAGCAACATGCCGAGCAACCCCTGCACTTGCTGATCCTTGATCAACGCTTTGCGGTTGCCGCGCAACGTCGCCACGTACAGGGTGAACGGCAGGCTGCCGAGGATCATGATGACCACCGCGACCCAGTGCACCGCCGGTTGCGTCCACTTGGCCAGCGACTGATCAGAGGTCGAGAACCCGCCAGTGGAAATCGCCGACATTGCGTGGTTGATCGCATCGAACGGGCTCATCCCGGCCCACCAGAACGCCAGGCTGCCGAGGATGGTGATGCCGACATACGCGGCGACGATCAGCCGCGCCACCATGTGCGAGCGCGGCATGACCTTTTCCGAACGGTCCGAGGATTCGGTCTGGAACAGGCGCATGCCACCGATCCGCAGCAACGGCAGAATCGCTACCGCCATACCGATAAAGCCAATGCCGCCGATCCAGTGCAACAGCGAGCGCCACATCAGAATGCCCGGCGACATCGTGTCGAGGCCGTTGAGCACGGTTGAACCGGTGGCGGTGATGCCTGACATGCTTTCGAAAAACGAGTCGGTGTAGCTGATGTGCTGGGTCAGCAGGAACGGCAGCGCGGCAAAAATGCACACCACCAGCCAACTGCTGACGGTCAGCAGGTACATGTCGCGCGGGCGCAGGTGAATGTGTTCCGGGCGGCCGGGAATCACCAGTGCGAGGCCGGCGACGAAGGTGATCATGCTTGCCCAGAGGAACGACGGCAGGTCGCCAGTGCGCTCGAAAATCACCAGGGTGGCCATGGGCACGACCATGGCGACGGCCAGGGTGATCAGGAAGATGCCGATGATGAAACCAATGATCCGTAAGGTCGGCAACGCCATGAAGTCCGCTCGGGCTGATGTAAGAAGGGCGCCATTCTACCCGTGGGGCAGGGCATGTAAACCGGCATCCTGTTGGCAGATAAAGCTAGAATAGCCGCACATATTTTTCAGGAGGTGGCCGATGCAGGCTCTCGACGCGTTGCTCAACCGTGTTTCCGTTCCACGACTGGTCGAACCGGCCCCCACTGCCGAGCAGCGCGAAGCTCTGTTTGGCGCCGCATTGCGTGCACCGGATCACGGGCACTTGCAGCCGTATCGCTTTCTGACCATCGAAGGCGCGGCGCGCGAGCAAATGGGCGAGTTGCTGGCCGAGGCTGCTCAGCAGCAGGAAGGCGAAGTCACCGAAGCGATGATCGACAAGGCCCGCAACGGCCCCCTGCGTGCACCGCTGGTGGTTGTGGTGATTGCCAGGTTGCAGGAGCACGTCAAATACCCGAAGGCCGAGCAGTTGCTCGCGGCTGGGTGTGCGGCGCACGGGATTTTGCTGGCGGCGTATGCGCAGGGGATTGGTGCGGTGTGGCGTACGGGGGATTTGGCTTATTCGAAGCATGTGGCGCAAGGCTTGGGCTTGGCGGAAGGTGAGGAGGTAATTGCGTTTCTCTACCTTGGGACGCCGCAGAAAGAGCCGCGTGTGGCGGAAAAGGTTGATCTGGCTGAGTTTGTCAGCGCCTGGCCCGGTAAGGGCTGAAGATCAAAAGCCCCTCACCCTAGCCCTCTCCCAGAGGGAGAGGGGACTGATTGGGGGATGCTGTAGAGGTACGCCGACTTGAGCGATCTGCAATGAATCCATAATCGATTTCGGTTTAAGTCGAATACAGAGTTGATTACGGGTTCAGAGTCCATAATCGACTCGGTTTTTCAGGTCGATGTATGACGCAAGACATCGCGGTCGGCCCCCTCTCCCTCCGGGAGAGGGCTGGGGTGAGGGCGGCTCTCAGGGTTGCACCACCGCTCCCGGCACCAACGGCAATTCCAGACTGGCAATAAACCCACCCTGTGGATGATTGGCCAGCGTCAAACTCCCGCCATGGCGTTCCGCCGCACGCCGCGCAATCGCCAGCCCCAAGCCATGCCCTGCCGCCGTCTGCCCCGGAGCCCGGTAAAACGGCTCGCCCAATTGGCTCAAATGTTCGGCCTGCACCCCCGGCCCATGGTCACGCACGCTCACCACAATCCGCTCGCCCTGTCGCGAGGCCTGCATTTCAATCGCCTGACCTTCCGGGTTGAAGCGCTGGGCATTGCGCAACAGGTTATCGACGGCGCGCTCGATCATGGTCGGCCAACCCTTCAGATTCAGTTGCGGTTCGGCATCGAGACGTACGATCTGCTCGGGCGATCCGAGTTTTGCGTCCTTCTGCAAAGTGCCGAGCAGCGCATTCAAATCCACGTCTTCCGCACTGGCGTTGTCCGCATCAACCCGTGCCAGCACCAGAATTTCACTGATCAACGCTTCCAGCCGATCGCACTCGCGGGTCAGTCGTGGCCAGAGTTTCTCGCGCTCTTCAGGGTTGGCGCGTTCGGCCAGTGCCAAGGCAATTCGCAGCCGCGCCAGTGGCGAGCGCAACTCATGAGAGACGTCGCGCAGCAACTGGCGCTGGCTGCCGATCAGGCTTTGCAGGCGCGCGCCCATGCGGTTGAAATCGGTGGCGAGTACGCCGAATTCATCGCGACGGTTAGCCAGTTTCGCCAGGCTGTTCTGCTGATAAGTCGTCTGCCCCAGATCATGCACGGCGCCGCGCAAACGGCTGAGCGGACGGGTGATCGAAAAGGTCACGAGCAGGCTGAACAGGGTCAGCACCACCAGCGCGATGCCCAGTGCACTCAGCGGCCAGAGCAGGCTTTCGCGGTGCCAGGCGTCGAGTTCCGGGTGCGGGATGCGGTAGATAAACAGATAGGTATCACCGGTTTTTTCACTGGTGAATTCGTCGGTGAGGCGGCGCCATGGCAGGCGTCGGTCATCGTTGTTCTGGCGTGCTTCGAAGGCGGCGGCGCGACGTGGGAAGGTGCCGCGCACTACCGGGTCGCCGGATTCATTGAGGACCTGAACGTCGATATGATATTGGCGTTTGCGCTGTTCGAGAATGTCCTGGGCGGCCTCTTCACCCTGGGCTTCGTAGGTTTGCGTCCATTCGCCGGCGAGGGTGTTGAGGCCCGGGTGACGGCTGAGGATCCACGCGTCCTGATTGAGCATGTGCCCGAGCAGAATCGACAGCCCGGCCACCAGAGCGATGGCCAGCCAGAAGCTCGCGAGAATACGCCAGAACAATGAACGCACAGAAAATCCTCAGAACAAACACAAATCCCTGTAGGAGCTGCCGAAGGCTGCGATCTTTTGACTTTGTTTTTTAAGATCAAGATCAAAAGATCGCAGCCTTCGGCAGCTCCTACAGGTTCCGGGTTGCAAAAGACCCGACGGGTAACCGTCGGGTCCGGGTCAGAACATTATTGCGTTTTTTGCGCCTGTTGCGCTTTCCACGCCTTGAACTCGGCCCATTCGGCGCGACGCTCGGCCTGTTTCTTCTGGATCTCGTCGAATTTCTTCTGTTGATCCGGTTTCAGCACCGCACGCACATCGGTCTCGGCTTTCTTGTGGTTGGCGGCCATCTCGTCCTTCATGGCTTTCTGGTCCGCCGGCGAGAGTTTTTCCAGGTACTTGTCGACCACTTGCTTACGCTCGTGCATCTGCTCGCCCATGATCTTGCGGATCTGCTCACGCTGTTCGCGGGACAGGTCGAGTTGGCTGTACGGGCCTTTGCCGTGCATGCCGTGCATCTGACCGCCGTGGCGAGCGCCGTCCATCGGGCCACCCATCGGGCCGCCATCTTGCGGCATGGCCATGGCGACGGTTGGCAGAGCGGCAGCGAACATCAGAGCGATAAGAGTCTTGCGCATGGTGTATCTCCTTGTCTCGTTCCCGGTACGTTCCGGATGAGTTCAGATTACGGAGATCAAGGTCAGCGGCGGTCAGCACTGCGTAAAGCTTGGGTAAAGACGCTTTGTTGTAAGCCTTACACATATCCGGTGCAGGCGCTGCGGCACGCTGCGATCTTGAGGCTGTGGGACGCAGAGCGTCCCCGGCTGCATTCCCACGCAGAGCGTGGGAACGATCGATCGCAGCGTGCCGCGCGCGGTTCAGAGGCTATAGAAGTAACCGCGGCTACGCAGGGCGACGATCCGTGGACGACCGTCCGGGTGCGGGCCGATCTTTTTGCGCAGGTTGCTGACGTGCATGTCGAGGCTGCGGTCGTACAGGGTCAGCTTGCGGCCGAGGGCGAGCTGCGCCAGTTCCTGTTTGTCCAGCGGCTCGCCGGGTTGCTTGAGCAGCGCTTCAAGAAGACGGCTTTCAGAAACGGTAAGGGTCAGTTCTTTTTCGTCGATGCTGACCACACCGCGCACCGGGCTGAAACTCAGATCGCCCAGCTCAAGCTGAGTCGACACCGCTGCCGGATGGCTGCGGCGCAACACCGCGCGCAGACGGGCGGTCAGTTCGCGCGGGTCGCACGGTTTGGCCAGATAATCGTCGGCGCCCAGTTCCAGGCCGAGGATACGATCCAGCGGCTCGCCACGGGCCGAGAGCATCAGCACCGGCAGATCAGCGTGGTCGTTGCGCAATTGCTTGAGCAGTTCCAGACCGCTACCGTCGGGCAGCATCACGTCCAGCACCACTGCCGCCGGGGCGGTTTCGGCCAGCGCTTTACGCGCGCTCTGGCCATCGTGGCAGGCGCGCACCTGGAAGCCTTCCTGGCTCAGCCAGCTACTCAGGAGTTCGCACAACTCCTGGTCATCATCAATCAGTAACAGCTCGCTCATGACTCACTCAATTTAGCCATTGCCGACGTTTTCGGCTTGCTCCACTGGCAAAGATACCGCAGAGCAGCGCCAATAGCGCTACTCCGGCGCCCGTGACGAACCACTGCTGCTGATCGGTCAGCAGACGTGGCAGCGGACTGGCCTGGGCTTCCTTGAGTTGCAGCTTCAGGCGCTGGTTCTCTTGGCGCAACCGGGCAAGCTGGGCGCTTTCGCGGGTATTGTCGGCATTTTGCAGTTGTTTGCTCAGTTCTTCCCGCTGCTGCTCGCTGGCTTTGAGGCGCTGCTGCAACTCGGTGATCTGGCTGCCGGCGCTTAACGACAATGGCGTGGAGCTGCCGCCTTCGGTGGTTTCCTCACCATGGGCGGGTGCCATGATCGACAACGTGACCAACATCAGACACAACGGACCCTTGCGCATCGCGACACCTGCTTCCAAATGGATATTGGGCAGGTTGTCGGCAGGCAAACGAGAATAATGAGCGATTGAGAGCAGCAAGAACCAGGAAGGTTCAGTGCCAGAGGCCGTGTCGTAAATGATGAGGGGAGAAATCCCCTCATCACCGCGCATTTATGGCAGGACTTGCTTGAACGGCTTCACGACCACATTGGCGTAGACGCCAGCGGCGATGTACGGATCAGCATCGGCCCATGCTTGGGCGGCGCTCAGCGAATCGAATTCAGCGACGATCAGGCTGCCGGTGAAACCCGCCGCGCCCGGATCATTGCTGTCGACGGCCGGGTGCGGGCCGGCCAATACGATGCGGCCTTCGCCCTTGAGCGCTTGCAGGCGTTCCAGATGCGCAGGGCGTGCGGCGAGGCGTGCTTCCAGTGAGTTGGCGACGTCGGTGGCAATGATTGCGTAGAGCATGTCAGTCCTCGGTTTTTGGTGTTGTGGTATCGGCATCGTGCAGATGGCGCGACAGGTAAATGCCCTGTGCGACCAGGAACACCAGGGTCATGCCCAGGCTGCCGAACACCTTGAAATCCACCCAGTAACTCTGGAAGGTAAAGGCGACGAACAGGTTGGCGGCCCCGCAGAACAGGAAAAAGGCGATCCAGGCGATGTTCAGGCGGGTCCAGACTGGATCCGGCAGGGTCAGCGCGTGGCCCATGATGCGTTTGATCAGCAGACGGTCACCGATGAAGTGACTGCCGATGAAAGCCACGGCGAACAGCCAGTTGACCACCGGCGCCTTCCATTTCAGGAAGGTCTCGCTGTGGAAGGCCAGCGTGAGGCTACCGAACACCAGACAGGCGATCAGGGTCAGCCATTGGCTCTTTTCCAGCTTGCGCTGTTTGATGAACAACGCGCCGTACACCACCAGGGAACTGATGATCAGCATCGCCGTGGCGCTGTAAATACCGCCTACAGTCACTTCATGGCCAGCGATGTCGACGACCCGTGGATCAAGTTTGTAAACGATGAAGAACAGCAGAAGCGGGATGAAATCGATGAATTGTTTCACAGTGAGAGCCAGAAGCTGGATGTGGCGGCATAATAACAAACATATGGGCGCGCGATAGCGCCAGCTGATTTGAGGTTACAACTCCCCGTGAATGTTGATTTGCACTGCCATAGCACGGCCTCCGATGGCGCCCTGGCGCCTGCGGTTCTGGTTGCGCGTGCGTTCGAGAACGGCGTGCGAGTCCTGGCGTTGACCGACCACGACACCCTCGAAGGCCTCGCCGAAGCGCGCTCGGCCGCCAACGAATTGGGCATGCAACTCGTCAACGGCGTCGAATTGTCCTGTACCTGGGGCGGCGCGACCATTCATGTGCTCGGCTACGGTTTTGATGTCAATGCTGTGCCTTTGGTCGAGGCGATTGCCAAATTGCACGATGGGCGCTGGCTGCGGTCGGAAGAAATAAGCCGCAAGCTCGCCCTCAAAGGCATGCCCGGTGCCCTCGACGGCGCCCGGAAAATCCAGCAGGAACTGGGCGACAGCGGCAACGCCCCGGCCCGTCCGCATTTCGCCGACTGGATGGTGCGTGAAGGTTTTGTCAAGGATCGCGCCGAAGCCTTCCGCAAATGGCTCGGTGCCGGCAAGCTCGGTGACGTCAAATTGCACTGGCCGACGCTGGAAGACACCGTCGGCACGCTGCGCGCCGCCAATGCCTGGGTCAGCCTGGCGCATCCGTGGCATTACGATTTCACCCGCAGCAAGCGCCGAAAGCTGATTGCCGACTATATTCAAGCGGGCGGGCATGCGATTGAAGTGGTCAATGGCCATCAGCCTGCGGAACAGGTGGGCAGCCTGGCAATCCTTGCCCGTGAGTTCGGTCTGCTGGTCAGCGCCGGCAGTGACTTCCATGGCCCTGGCGGCTGGTCCGAGATCGGCCAGTACCGGCCGGTTCCCGAGGACCTTCCACCCCTGTGGTGTCGGTTCAAACATGACACAGATATTGCCGCCGTCTGAACAGGTAGAGAATGTGAGTCAATTTTTCCAGATACATCCGGAGAACCCACAAGCGCGCCTGATAAAACAGGCGGTCGAAATCATCCGTAAGGGCGGGGTGGTGGTTTATCCCACGGACTCTTCATACGCCATCGGCTGCCAGATCGGCGACAAGACCGCGATCGAGCGCGTACGCCGTCTGCGTCAGCTCGATGAAAAGCACAACTTCGCGCTGATCTGCAGCGACCTGTCGCAACTGGGCAACTACGCCAAGATCGACACCGGCACCTTCCGTATTCTCAAGGCGCATCTGCCGGGGCCTTACACCTTTATTCTCAACGCCACCCGCGAAGTGCCGCGTCTGCTGCTGCATCCGAAGAAGCGCACCATCGGCCTGCGCGTGCCGAGCCATCCGATCGCGCTGGCGCTGTTGGCCGAACTCGGCGAGCCGCTGATGAGTGTGACCCTGATCATGCCCGGCGAAGAAGATCCGCTGAGCGATCCATACGAAATGCGTCAATTGCTCGAACATCAGGTGGACCTGATCATTGATGGCGGTTTTGGTGGCATCAAAGCTTCCACCGTGATCGATTTGACCGGCGACGATCCGGAAGTCGTCCGCGTCGGTTGCGGCGATCCGACGCCGTTCATGGTCGAGGCCTGAATGTCCGCAGTGGAAACCGTTGTCGATCCCCAGGCCGGCGCCCAGCAGGAACTGCCGTTTGCCATGGTCTATGGCCAGGCGGTCATGGAAATGCCGCTGGACCTGTACATCCCGCCGGATGCGCTGGAAGTCTTCCTTGATGCGTTTGAAGGCCCGCTCGACCTGCTGCTGTACCTGATCCGCAAACAGAACATCAACATCCTCGACATCCCGGTGGCGGAAATCACCCGTCAGTACATGGGCTATGTCGAGTTGATGCAGTCGGTGCGCCTTGAGCTGGCCGCCGAGTATCTGGTGATGGCCGCGATGCTCGCCGAGATCAAGTCGCGCATGCTCCTGCCTCGCGCCGAAACCGTCGAAGACGAAGAAGACGACCCGCGCGCCGAACTGATCCGCCGCTTGCAGGAATACGAGCGCTTCAAGGCTGCAGCCGAAGGCATCGACGGCTTGAGCCGCGTTGGCCGTGACGTCATTGTGCCCAAGCTCGACGCCCCGGAGGCCCGCGCGCGCAAGCTGTTGCCAGATGTCGCGCTGGAAGAGATTTTGATGTGCATGGCCGAAGTGCTGCGCCGTGGCGACATGTTTGAAAGCCACCAGGTCAGCCGCGAGGCATTGTCCACCCGCGAGCGCATGAGCGATGTGCTGGAGCGGCTCAAGGGCGGCGGTTTTGTGCCGTTCGTCGAGCTGTTCACTGCCGAAGAGGGCAGGCTGGGTGTGGTGGTGACCTTTATGGCGATCCTTGAACTGGTCAAGGAATCCTTGGTCGAGCTGGTGCAGAATGAGCCGTTCGCCGCGATCCACGTGCGAGCCCGAGCCGAATAACGAGTCGAAACATGAACCTGACTGAACCCCGCGAGCTGGCGCCCCTGCTTGAAGCCTTTCTGTTGGCCTCTGGAAAGCCGCAATCCCTTGAACGCCTTTTCGAACTGTTCGAAGAAGGTGAACGCCCCGAGCCTGCGGTTTTCAAGAAAGCCCTGACCCTGCTGGGCAAGTCCTGCGAGGGCCGTGCCTTCGAGCTCAAGGAAGTTTCGTCCGGCTATCGTTTGCAGATCCGCGAAAAGTTTTCGCCATGGGTCGGCCGACTCTGGGAAGAACGCCCGCAGCGCTATTCCCGCGCCTTGCTGGAAACCATCGCGCTGATCGCCTATCGCCAACCGATAACCCGTGGCGAGATTGAAGATGTGCGTGGCGTGGCAGTGAACAGCAACATCGTCAAAACCTTGCTGGAACGTGAGTGGATCCGCGTCGTCGGCTACCGCGATGTGCCGGGCAAACCGGCGATGTTTGCGACTACCAAGATGTTTCTCGACCACTTCAACCTGAAGAACCTCGAAGACCTGCCGCCGCTGGCCGAGCTGCGCGAGATGGAAACCGACCCGGTGCTTGATTTCGACGACGCGCCGGTGCCGCAGGGTTTGCAGGAGTTGGCCGATGCCAGCGCCGAGCCGGAAGAAGAGAAGGAAGAGACCAGTTTCCACACCTTGCTGTTGGAGTTGGACAGCATGGAAGAGGGGATCAAGACCGACTTCGACGACTTGCTGCGGGATGCGGTGGATGGTGAAGTGCAGACGATTGAGCCCGAAACCGAAACCGGTGAGCCGCTTGTCGACGTTGAAGCGGTTATCGCAGTTGAACTAGAAGCCGAGCCCGAAGCCGAGCCGGAAGAGGACATTCTTGGCGTCGCCGAAGCCCGAGAAAAGCTGTTGGCCGCCGTTGCCGCCCTCGAATCACCCGAACCCGAACTGAGCGAGGAAGAAGCCGAAGCCCGCGCCCTGGCCGAAGCCATCGAAGCCGAACGCCGCGAATTCGAAGACTGAGGGGCGCCGAAAAGATCGCAGCCTCCGGCAGCTCCTACAGGGGCCGCATTCCAATGTAGGAGCTGCCGAAGGCTGCGATCTTTTGATCTCCCAAAGGTATCCAAATGAGTTCGACAAAAGACCCGTGCATCAGCCTCTGCAAATTCAGCGACGACATCTGCCTCGGCTGCGGCCGCAGCAAGCGCGAAATCAAAGCCTGGAAGAAACTCGACAAGGACGACAAGCGCAGCGTACTGGCCGAAGCCGCGCTGCGCCTGATCAAACTCGGTGGCGCCGGTCGGCGGAAAAAGAAATAACTGTCGATCGATCAGCTAGTCTCTGATGCGCGACGGCGCACATCCGCGTATGATTCGCGACCCTTCGCCGATCCCTTCGGCTTGGAACCCAGATTTCAATGCTTCAGGCGCCGCCTGAACAGACCACACCGGGAGGTGCCCAGATGAGCGACATCATTCAGAAAGACGACCAGGAAATCGGCCCAGCAGGCGAAAAACTGCAGAAAGTCCTCGCCCGTATCGGCGTCGGCTCGCGCCGTGACGTGGAATCCTGGATCAGCCAGGGCCGGATCAAGGTCAATGGCAAAGACGCCACCCTCGGCCTGCGCGTCGACATGCACGACGCCATCACCATTGATGGCAAGGTGATCAAGCGCGAAGAGGCGGCCGAATCGGTGCGCCGCGTGATCATGTACAACAAACCCGATGGCGAGATCTGCACCCGTGACGACCCGGAAGGCCGTCCGACCGTGTTCGACAAGCTGCCGCGCCCGAAAGAAGGGCGCTGGATCAACATCGGTCGTCTCGACATCAACACCACCGGTTTGCTGATGTTCACCACCGACGGTGAACTGGCCAACCGCCTGATGCACCCGTCCTACGAAATGGACCGTGAGTACGCCGTGCGTGTACGCGGTGAAGTCGACGACGAAATGATCGAGCGCCTGAAGGCCGGCGTCGTGCTGGAAGACGGCCCGGCCAAGTTCACCGACATCAAGCAGGCGCCGGGTGGCGAAGGCTTCAACCACTGGTACCACTGCGTGGTGATGGAAGGTCGTAACCGTGAGGTTCGTCGTCTGTGGGAATCGCAGGGTCTGGTGGTCAGCCGTCTGAAGCGCGTGCGTTTCGGTCCAGTGTTCCTCAACTCCGACCTGCCGATGGGCCGCTGGCGCGAAATGAGCCAGTACGAAGTCGACATCCTCAGTGCTGAAGTCGGCCTGACGCCGGTTGCCATGCCGCAACTGAACGCCAAGAGCAAAGACAAGCTCGAGCGCATGCAGCGCAAATCGTCGCGTCCGATGGGCAAGACCGAGCGCGTGCGCACTCTGCGTCCAGCCGCTGGCGCGCCGACCGGCCCACGTCCAAGCCGTGAGCCGCAGATCGAAGGCGAGCGTCCAGGTCGCAAGCCAGTGGCTCGTGACGGCGAGCGCGCTCCGCGTCCGGCCAACGGTCGCACTGAGCGTGGCGAACGTGGTGCACCTGCCGGTCGTGGCACGCCAGTGGCGGATCGTCCAGCGGACACCACCAACAAGCGCCCGGCCAAGCCTGCGCCGAAGCGTCCAGGGATCAAGCTGGTTGATGGCGACAAGCCTTCGGGCAAGCGTCGTGGTGCACCGGCCGGTTCCGGTCAGCGTCCGGGGTTTGGTCGCAAGAAGCCGGAATAAGGCAGTTGTGAGCTTCTAGCGGCAAGCTTCAAGCTCTAGCAAAAACGCCAACCTCAGGGTTGGCGTTTTTTTTGTCTGGTGCGCACCGATCGTTCCAACGCTCTGCGTGGGAATGCCTCAACGGACGCTCCGCGTTCGGCTCTAAAGGGACGCGGAGCGTCCCGGGCTGCATTCCCACGCGGAGCGTTGGAACGATCAGGTGCCGGCCCTAAAACACAAATCGGCCATCAAACACAGGTTTGTCATCCAGCGCCAAAACACCGCCCGAGAAAATCAGGTCCAGGTGATGGCTGCCCTTGGCCCCGCCGCCCAGCCCCAGATGCAACCCACAATGCCGCTCCTCAAACCCGGCATTGCGTGCATACAAATCCTTCACGCCTTCATTGGTGCCAATCCCCAGCTCCTCGATCCGCCGGTTCGACGGATTGGCATCCAGATACTTGTTGAAATCATGCTCCAGCCCCGGCACGTCGGTGGCGATGCGGCTGATGGTCGAGTTCTCGATCCACAACTCCAGCGGCGCTTCCAGCACACCGTATTTGCGCGCAAACGGGATGGTGCTGAGGAACGTGCCCTTGAATTTCACATGGCCGTTGATGGCCTCGCTGTGCGTGGCGATTTCGCCGGGGGCCAGGTCGAAGTTGCCGACGCCGTTGATGTCGGTCCACTTCTTGATGCTGCTCAGCGGCGTTTCAAACCATGAGCCGTCATCGTCCTTGAAACTCAGCGTGGTCGCCTGGGACATGCGCTGGATCAAATGGCTGTTCAGGCCAGCAATCCGCTGCGGGGTGACGCTGAAGGTGTCGTAGAAATAATCGCCGTAATCCTTGAACAGCAGCGACTTCCTCCAGTTTTCCGCCATCACGCCTTGCAGCGCGCGGACGAATTCCGGGCCGTCGGGCCGTGGGTTGGGCAGGGTGGAAGAGTCGTAGAAGAAAATGTACAGATCGCTGTCGGTGATTGCCGAGGTCAGCGCTTCGGTACTTTCCAGATCCAGACGTCGGGCGCTGAACTGGAAACGAGGATGATCGCCGGCCTGTTCGGCGATGTCGCCGGTCAGCGCTGCGTAATCAGCCGTGTGGCCGAGCAATACCTTCGCCGAGTCGAGACCGGCAAGGGCAGGGTGGTGTTCGAGGTAGTAAAGGAAATGCGAAATCGCGCGGGGCTTATCCATGAGTCCTCCCTGACTGACCGTGAAAAAAGCGGCAGGCACGACCGGCCGGATCGTGCCTGCCCGGGGATGTCTTACAGAGGCCACATCGCCGTGCCGAACGGAACCACCGCGTCGGCTTGCATCATTTCTACAGCCGCCTCGTGGGTCGGTGCTTCAAACCATTCGTCCAGTTGCAGTTCGGTATCCAAGTCTTTTTCCAGTGCTTGCATGGTCGATCTCCTAGATGACTTTCACGGTTGTGACTGGCCGGTCGAGGTGGCCGGCAAGACGTGAAGAACCTAGTTCAGGGTTTTTTGTAATGCAAAAAATTATTCATTTAATTTTTAAATAGACTTTTTATTCTGTTTTTCGGCGGCAGTTTTCTTATTTGAAAACAAAAAACTAAGCCGCGAGTTTCATTAGCAAGCTTGCTACCGTCAATTTGCAGACGTCTGACAGAAATTTCTGAAATGGAAACTCTGCGTTACGCGGCGTAAAGAAATATTTACGAAAAAGCCGGAAAAGCCGAGTGAATCCAACCCTTCATGACCGCTGTAAGGAAAAGCTGCCGAAGCCCGCACCGCTGCGGGTCGGACAAGGCTCTGGCGCGCTTGTTTCAGCGGCGTTTGCAGGGTGAGATGCGCCCCATGCCTGTCGTGCAGGTGCATAACAAGAAGGAGGCGCAATGAACGCCGTGACTGATCTCCACCTCTCTCCGTGGGACGGTTTTTTCCTCGTCCACGCCGATGGCCTGCAAAGGCCTGACTCAATTTTTGCAGCCGCTCGAGTGTTTCGTGGCGGACACACGCAATCCCGGCAACCAACACGCTGATCCAGCGGGGTCTGGCAGCAGGGGGTTAGCGGTGTACAATGCGCCGCGTTTTAACTGTGACCCTCTGCGTAATCGCGCAAATCTCAAGGCTACCCGCCTTGTTCACTCCGTGGCGCCACAAGCGTTTCGGGTTCGATTTCGTCACAGATAAAAACAAACAGGTGACGCATGACCGTTGTAAACAAGCTGAACTCCTGGTGCCTGCGCTGGGGTTTGATCGGGGCTGCCTGAAATCGCAACCTTGCAGCAACGTCTACTGAACACCATCAAACCTTGCGTGAGACCTTTTTCATGAGTGGACAACCCTCGCAATCAGGCGAGCTGAAACGCGGCCTGAAAAATCGCCACATTCAACTGATCGCCCTCGGTGGCGCGATCGGTACCGGATTGTTCCTCGGCTCGGCCGGGGTACTGAAATCCGCTGGCCCGTCGATGATCCTCGGCTACGCCATCTGCGGCTTCATCGCCTTCATGATCATGCGCCAGCTCGGCGAGATGATCGTCGAAGAGCCGGTGGCCGGCTCCTTCAGCCATTTCGCGCACAAGTACTGGGGCGGCTTTGCCGGTTTCCTGTCGGGCTGGAACTGCTGGATTCTGTACATTCTGGTGGGTATGTCGGAGCTGACTGCGGTCGGCAAATACATCCACTATTGGGCGCCGGATATTCCGACCTGGGTCTCTGCGGCAGCCTTCTTCGTGCTGATCAACGCGATCAACCTGGCCAACGTCAAAGTCTTCGGTGAAGCCGAATTCTGGTTCGCGATCATCAAGGTGGTGGCGATCGTCGGCATGATCGCGCTCGGCAGTTATCTGCTGGTCAGCGGCAACGGCGGCCCGCAAGCGTCGGTCACTAACCTGTGGTCGCACGGCGGGTTCTTCCCGAACGGCGTCAGTGGTCTGGTGATGGCTATGGCGATCATTATGTTCTCCTTTGGCGGTCTGGAAATGCTCGGTTTCACCGCTGCTGAAGCCGACAAACCGAAAACCGTGATCCCGAAAGCGATCAACCAGGTGATCTACCGGATCCTGATTTTCTACATCGGCGCATTGGTGATCCTGCTGTCGCTGACCCCATGGGACAGCCTGCTGGCAACCCTCAACGCGTCGGGCGATTCGTACAGCGGCAGCCCGTTCGTGCAAGTATTCTCGATGCTCGGCAGCAACACCGCCGCGCACATCCTCAACTTCGTGGTGCTGACTGCCGCGTTGTCGGTGTACAACAGCGGCACCTACTGCAACAGCCGCATGCTGCTGGGCATGGCCGAGCAGGGCGATGCGCCGAAAGGTCTGGCGAAGATCGACAAACGTGGCGTGCCGGTGCGTTCGATTCTGGCTTCGGCGGCAGTGACGCTGGTCGCTGTGCTGCTCAACTACTTGATCCCACAGCACGCGCTGGAACTGCTGATGTCCCTCGTCGTGGCGACGCTGGTGATCAACTGGGCGATGATCAGCTTCTCGCACTTCAAGTTCCGTCAGCACATGAACAAGACTAAACAGACGCCGCTGTTCAAGGCGCTGTGGTATCCGTACGGCAACTACATCTGCCTGGCATTCGTCGCGTTCATCCTTGGCGTGATGCTGCTGATCCCGGGCATTCAGATCTCGGTGTATGCGATTCCGGTTTGGGTCGTGTTCATGTGGGTCTGCTACGTGATCAAGAACAAGCGCGGTGCGCAGCAGGCCGTGCATGCGGCAGGTGCTGCCAAGTAAGCGCAGACGCAGAAACACAAAACCCGGCCTGAGTGCCGGGTTTTTTTATGGGCGCAAATGTTGGAGCGCTATTGATAGTCGGCGAAAGGATAGTCCCTGCACAGGGTTTCGACTTCTGAGCGAAACTGCGCGAGGAGCAGCGGTTCCAGTGTGTAATCCTGTTCGCCGAGCGGCGCCACAGTATTCAGAATCCGCACGATCAAATCGACGATCTGGCGGCTGCCGTGGACATCGACCCGGCGTTGCGCCAGAGCAGCGGTGCCGATACGCAGACCGCTGGTAACCAGTGCCGAGCGGAGATCCTCGGGTACGCGATGTCTGTTGACGATGATCCCGCAGTGTCCCAGCGCCGCCTCAGCGATAGCGCCCGTGATGCCACCCCGCAAGCGAACCAGCACCGTGTGGTTTTCACTGCAGCCGCCGACCACTTCATAATCCTTGGCCTGAAACGCTTTGACCATTTCATCCGCCGTACTGCGGATCTGCGCCATGCAGGCGTCGAATGCTGCGGACATGGCGTAACCCAGCGCGGCAGCCTTCGCCGCGATCATGTTAGCGGCCGGCGCGCCCTGCATTCGCGGGTAAACGGCTTGATCCAGCAGGCGACTGAAGGTGGTCCGTAAACCGGGAATCTTGGTGTTCGCATCAGCACCGCTGATGATCAGCCCGCCGCGAGGACCGGCCAGTTGCTTGTGCGTGCACGTGACGGTGACGTGGGCGGCATCGATCGGACTTGGATGACGCCCGGTGGCGACCAGCCCGGCAATATGTGAAATGTCGGCGAGCAGGATGGCCCCGGCTTCGTCGGCAATTTCGCGAAACCGCTTGAAGTCCACTTCGCGCGAATAGGCGCTGGCGCCGCAGAGGATGACGCGTGGGCGATGGGCGAGTGCCAGCAGGCGCACATTGTCGTAATCGATCAGGCCGTCTGATGTCGTGCCGTATTGAATCGCCTTGTAGTAGGCGCCCGAAAACGCAGCGAGGCTGCCATGCGTCAGATGACCGCCGTGTTCCACCGCCATGCCCAGCAAGGTGTCGCCGGGCTCAAGCAAGGCAGTGAGCACTTGGTAAACGGCGTTCGACGCTGAGTGTGGCTGCACGTTGGCGTATTGAGCCGCGAACAGTTGCCGAGCCCGGCGGATGGCCAGCGATTCGACCCGCTCGACGTTCTCGCACCCTGCGCTGTGGCGCTTGCCGGACATGCCTTCAGCGGTCACGTTGACCAGCACGGAAGCGGAGGCCGCCAAGGTTCGCGGCTGGACTGCGCAGGAGGAGGAGACCAGTGAAAGCGTGTGCTGTTGACGCGTGACTTCCGCCTCAAGAATTTCCGCCAGTTCGGCATCTTCTGCGCGAAGATCCGCGAGGCCACGACGCAACAAGTCAGCCTGGTGCTTGAGCGGTTCAGTAATGACTGCCATTGCTTGATTCCTTCCCTGGTTTTGCGTGATAGGCGCACGTCCGTGCTTGCCAGATCTGTACAGGCGAATCCGTGTTTTGACCGCTGTGCGCGCAAAACTAAACCCTGTACAGGCCTCCCGTTTTTTCGTCCTTTCACTCTCGAGAACGGGACGCGGGATTGACGCATCATAAATTTTTCACTGAGGAACGCCACAGAATTAATCAGAAAAATGAACATTCTTCAAAGAAAATGATTCTTTTTGTAGTCGCTGCGGGTGTAAAACAGGCGTTGCCCGGTGCCGATTTTCAGGCTCCGGGTGAAAGGCAGCAGGAAGTGACGAGTCAGTACAGAGGCTGAAAGGATCTTGCAAGTGGGCGGGAGGCAGCCTGGGAAGGCTGACTTTTTATACCGAATCCAAGGAGGGAGAGTGCTATGATCTCGCGCGGCACTGACAGGGATAAAACTGCAATTTCCTACCTCACTTGTGTATGTCCGGAATGATCATTCGGGGCGTGACATTGATTGCAGTTAACAACGGATGGTAAGCATGTGATACACAGAAGAGAAAGATCGGAGAATCTGAAAAACAACATCAAATACCTGATCAAGAGTCGCGGGGAAACTCAGTTGTCCCTGTGCCACTCCAGTGGTTTGACCCGCACGACCATCTATAACATTCTTGAAGGCAAGGTGGTCAATGTACAACAGTCCACTGTGCGCAAGATTTCTGATTTCTTCGGCGTGTCTTACGAGGAAATAGAGACGATTGATTTCGAAGAAAAGGAAATCATCGAAAGCAGTATTTCGCCACAGGGGAATATGAATCCGGCCGCTGTTCCGGTGATTAAAGAAAGTATGCTGCTGCAAAGTCTGGATAAAAGAATTGGCGAGTTAGCCACTATCTATCCATTGACTTACTACTTTGGCGCGTCCTTTAACCTGATTGGCGTGCTTTTGGAAAACGAAATCAGCGGCCTGAATGAACCCGGCGATTTGTTGATCGTGCAGAAAGGAGCATCGACCAGCGACAGGGAAAAGCTGGTGTATGACAAAATCACAGCGAAGTTATCTATAAGCCATGAAGGCAACTTTGATACGGATCGTGTATGCGTGATCGGAGATGTAATCGAGGAACGATTTAATGGATTGCAGTGTTGAAGTGGAAAACAGCAAGTACAAGTTGCTAGGATTCGAGAATGGAAAAAGCCTGGCCGTGATCATGGTCATTGCGACAGGCAAAATAATTAAAATAAAGCTGAGTGAAGTGTTGAATAGTGAGATTATGGATAATCTGAATAAAATCGAAGTGAAAAACCTTTACAAGAAGTTTTACTCCCAGGGCGGCGCACTCACCGCTTACGAAATCAATGACCGGCATGAGAGTTCCTGGATGATCTACATCATCCTGAACCTGATGCTGTTCACGCTGTATATCTTCACCAGTATTGCTGCGACAAAACCGATCTACCTCGAGTATTTCGATATTGTCGTAACGCCGGGCACCTTCCTCTATCCGCTGACGTTTCTGATCGTTGACTTGCTCAACGAAACGTTTGGCCTGAGGCTCGCGCGAAAAGCGATTCTGTTCGCGTTCATCAGCAACGCCGCAATTATCATTCTGCTGGCCATCACTACCCATCTTCCGGGCCTGCCGGGTTGGAAGCTCGATGGGGCTTACAATGACGTTATCAGTCAGTTGTCCGCAGTTCTTGTAGCGTCTTCTGTATCGTTTCTGGTTTCCGAGAATATAAACTCGTACCTGTTGTGCAAGATTAAAGAACTCACAAATTCCAGGTTTCTGTTTTTGCGAGTATTTTTAAGCACATTGTTTGCCGTGATCATCGACAGTTTTCTGTTCTGCTACATCGCCTTTTACGGGACGATGGAAAACAGCGCGATACTGGGCATGATCTACGTTCAGATCGCAATCAAAGTGGGTTTTGCATTCTTCAATATCTTGCCGGCCTATGGGGCAAGGTCTTTGTTCAAGAAATACCTGACGGGTGCGCAGACGCAGTAAGCAGAGGAGGGCGCTCACTCAGCATGCTTGAGTGAGCGCTTCTTGTTGCAGTATTACTTTAAGCCAAGTTTTTCTTTCAAACGTTGAGTCACTTGTACCTTATTGTTCAGGAACTCATTCAAGCCTTTGGCGCGAAGATTACAGGCATCGCAATCGGTACACCCAGTGCCTTTGATGCCGTTATAGCAAGTCAGTGTTTCTTCGCGAACCAGATCCAGTTGATGGTGGTAATCAGCCAAGGCCCAGGTTTCTGCCTTGTTCAGCCACATCAATGGCGTATCCAGTTGCAGTTTATAATCCATGCCCAATTCAAGGGCTTTATTCAAGGCCTTGACGAACTCATCCCGGCAATCGGGATAGCCCGAGAAGTCGGTTTCACAAACGCCGGTAATGACCGTTTTCGCCTGGACTTGATAGGCATAGATAGAAGCCAGGGTCAGAAACAGAATGTTCCGCCCCGGAACAAAGGTGCTTGGCAGGCTCTCGCCGGAACTGTTCACGGTCGGGACCGGAATGTTATCGCGGGTCAGGCTGCTGATGGCCAGCTCGTTGAGCAAGGACACATCCAGCGTTTTATGCACGGTGACGCCGAGCTTTTTCGACAGCTGCTGCGCCACTTCAATTTCTGCGTGATGACGCTGACCATAGTCGAACGTGATGCAGTGGACTTCATCGTAGTGGGTCAGGGCGTGGATCAAACACGTGGTGGAGTCCTGCCCGCCGCTGAATACGATAACTGCTTTGTTGGTCATGGGTATGCTTCCTGCATTGAGGTCTTGAGGGCAAGGTGGAGATGATACTCGAAATAGGGATGGAGTTCGGTGCAGAGTCCAGAGGCGCGCGTGAGTCCGTGAGCGGCTATCTTAAAGTGGAGTGAGGCTTCAGTAACTGAATAATAGGCATGTTAAATAGCAAACGTTTTTAGACCGTTGCTAAAAGCAGAGGGATTTAAACAACTGGCATGGCGCCCGGTGTGGCCAGCGCCACTTGCTCACCGCACTTGTGCCCAAACACTAGCTTTTCCATCGCCTCGACAAAAGTTCTGCCCTGCCGCCAGAACCCGTCATGAATGAAACTCAAGGCGTAGCAGCGACCTTTTTCGTCCATCAACAGTGCAGCGTGGCCATGATGAATTTCGGCGATGTTCACCAAGGTGCTGCCCAAGCGTTGCTGCCAAGCCAAGAAGTCTTCATCTCCATACAGGTGCTTAAAGGCGCGAAACGCTACATCGCTGGTAGCGCAGTCTTCGCCTGGGCCGCAGATGCCGACGGTCAGGCCGGCCAGTTGTTCGAGCAGAGCAGCGGCCGGATGCTCGCGCGGGACGACATCCGGCAATGGCTCGATATGGGTGACAGGCCAACCGGCAGCCAGAAACAGTGGGTGGAGAGTCTCGGGAAGTTCGATCAGCGGGTGCATTGGGAGCGTCCAGGCTTAGGCAGCGATCTGCATTAACGGTCTTTTTTCATTGCACTGAATCGTTTGTCAACATCCAGCCGTACCGGGATACCTTGTCTCTGAGAGATGCCCCTATATCAATGGGATTTTTCATGATAACTATTCCCCAGAATTAGTTTGCGCCGCACCAATAGCATATAAATTGGATTGCCATATGAGCATGTCGAGCTAAAGCTTTTCAATCAAACGATTAAACGCACGTGAGCAGCCTCGTTGCTTTGCATCTCTGATCATCGAATCGTGAGTGGACGGTTCAAACGTTTCGCGAACCGCTTTCTTTGCTATTTCATTGAACTGCGCATTATCAAAATCACACTCTACTGTTGAAACCATATAAGAATTGCGTTTGGACCACTGGTCAAACCTTATGACGATTTTTTCGTCGAAAATCAGTGCTCCATCACTTTTATCCTCGAAGAAAAAGAACACAATTCGATTCGTATCGACATGCCCCATTGATGTAGCAAATGGCTGTTTTATCAAAAGCGATGTCAGCCTTACCCCACCTGCAATACCAAGACCTCCCCCCAAACCCTCACGCGCAAAAAAATACTGCTTGAACACTACCGTTATTTTTCTACGAAAATAAGGAACGTCGTATGCTTTCTCGAAAGAATGAAAGCCATTCGGATCGCCGATCAGTTCAAAACCGGCGCTTATGAAATCCGACGCGGAAAAGCTGTCCAACCCAAAAATACTTGGCTGAAAATTACCCGAGCCCTCTATGAACAACTCTACAAGCTGATGGAAATCTGTAGAAATCATGCTAGAAGAGTTGTTGCGCCTTGATCCACGCGGAAATCATTTTCTTTATTTCATCCATCAAGGATAGATTTCCGAATATAACAAGCTCACACCCCGCCTCTTTGTCTTGATACGAGGAAAGCTCATCAACCTCCTCGTCTAATACTATTCTAAGAATCTGGCCATTCACCTCGTTTCTTACAGAAAAAATTGGATTTCCATCCATGAACGGCGTGCCGTTTGAAAAGAATGTATTGTAAAAAGGCGCCTTGAATATTTCACTAGCGACTTCGTTTTTCTGAGCCTCTAGATAAAAGAATTTATAAAAATCCTGCTCTAGTTGAAAATAGCTGTCTTTGTTGCTCAGGTAGTCATCAAACATTTCTCTACTCCACAAATGCTTTGCCAGTAATTACTTCAATATCAACGCGCTCACTTTTGGTATCTTTTACCTTGAACGTCTGACTGATATGCGCATCCGCTCCGCCGCACTTAGCCGCATTGTCAATATATTTGTCCGCCTTCTGGAATGCATCCTGTCGGGCTGCGAGGTCTTTTTTATTGAGTTTTCCTTTCAACTCCTCAAGCTTTTTCTTAGCGTCGCTAGCGGTCAGAGGCGTATCTTGGTTCCATGCGACAGACTCTTCAAGCTTGGCACCTTGAGCTTGAATACGTCCTCTCTGGGCTGCCAATCCTAAAGGATCGACCCACCCCATAGGATTCGGGGCATACTGATAAATATTTATGCCACCCTCATAACTTATTGGGTCCTTACTGATGAACCGCCCAACCCCCGGATCATAGTACCGATGCCGATTGTAGTGCAGCCCCGTCTCATGATCGTGATACTGCCCCTGGAACCGTATCGGGTTCATCACGCCATGCTGCTGCGCCCACTCCGAACGCTGCTCCGTCACCTGTCCCCACGCCTTGTACTGCGCGGTCCAGGCCATGTTGCCGTGCGAGTCCGTCAATTCCTGCGGCGTGCCGAGGTGATCACACTGATACCAGGCCAGCGCATCAAACGGTAAAGCCGCTTCCTTGTGATTCCACACTGGATCTTCATCAAGGCTGTATTCACCGCTGTAATCCGGTAGCCCAATCAGATCGATCGGCGCGTGCCGCACAGCCTGTGCCACAGGGACAAAAGTGCCCGGTTCAAAGACGTAGTGCACCGTGCGACCCGGTTCGCCATCGCTTTGTGCAGGACTGCTTTCAAGGGCGAGGGTGTCGCCATCCCAACCGTAGAAGGTGAAGCCGCAGCCAAGTTCGCGTTGTTTGCGGGCGTGTTCGTTTCTGTTCCAGAGAGAGCCTGCTTCTGGACGTTGTTTGTAATGCGCGCGCGAGTTTTTGTGCAGGCGGCGTCCCAGTGCGTCGTAGGCGAAATCTACGCTGAGGTGCGGGTCTTCAAAATGCACCAGTCGATCAAACAGGTTCCAACGCAGGTCGCTGCGTTGGCCGTTGTGCCAGCGCTGAATCTGGTTGCCGCGTTCGTCGTAGTCGTAGTGGGTGCCGGCGTATTCGCGCAGCAGGTTATCGACCAGTTTGCTGCGCGGTGGGGTCAGGTCCAGCGGGCGGCGAATTTCTGTCGCCTTGTCGTCGAGCAGGTTGCCGGCCGGGTCGAAGGCGAAGGTTTCCACGCCTTGGCGTGTGGTGGCGCTGAGCAGTCGGCCGACGGGATCGTAGCGATAGGCGAGCGGGCCGCGGCGGCTGTCGTTGATGTCGGTCAGTTGGCCGGCGGCGTCGTAGCTGTATTCGCGTTTGAGCAGTGTGGATTTGTCGTCGCTGCGGCCCAGCAACTGTTCCTGCAAACGACCGGCCGGGTCCCAGCTCTGGGTTTGCAGCAGGTGGTTGCCTTGATGGCGGGCGACTTCGCGGTGCAGGTCGTCGCGCTCGTAACCGATCAGTTCGTGGTCGTCCAGGCGCAGACCGAGCAGGTGGCCGCTGCCGTAGGTCAACCAACTGACGCGGTGGCCGTCCGGGCGCACGGTAGCAACACGCTGATTGAGCACGTCGTACTCGTGCTGCCAGATTGCGACCGTAGGTTTTTCCAGACCGAGGTAATGCTGGTGTTCGCGCAGCAGATTGCCGGCCGGGTCGTGGAACCATTGCAAGCGGCTGTCGGCGTTGTCGGCCAGCACCAGATTGCCGTTGCCATCGTAGGCAAAAGTCTCGCTTTGCGACTGATCGCCCAAGGTTGCGCGACGTTCAGTCAAACGGCCCATCGGGTCGAAGCTCAAAGAGATGACGCGTTGGCCATTGATCGATTGGGCGAGGCGACCGGTGAGCGGGTCGTACTGATAGCGCGTGCTGCGGCCGTCGAAACCGCGTTCCTCGAGCAGACGACCGACCGGGTCGTAGTGGAAGTGCGCGCGTTGTTCGTTTTCGTTTTCCAGCGCCGTTAGCCGTCCGAGACGATCCCAGCGATAGCGCAGGGTCTGCTCGGCAGCGTCGATGCGTTCGGCGATCAAACCGGCAGCGCTGTAGCTCCAGGTGGTGCAGCGATCGAGACCGTCGACATGCGCCAACAGCCGACCTTCGGCGTCACGATCAAAGCGTTCTTCCGTCTTGTCCGGGTGCTTGATCAGCACCAGTTGGCCGGCCTTGTATTCGTATTCGGTGGCGTTGCCGGCGGCGTCGGTGAAGCAGGTCATCTGCCCCAGATCGTTGTACTCCCATGTGCTGGTTTTGCCCGAGCAATCGACGTACTCGACCAGTTGCCCGGCATCGTTGTAGTCGAGGGTTTTTTCGTTGCCGTTGGCGTCCTTGATCGCGGTGGGCTGGCCGGATTTGTTGTAGGCGTATTCGGTTTTGTTGCCCAGCGGATCGAGCGCTTCGACCAGATTGCCTTGGTCGTCATAGGCGCGCTGCCACTGACCGCCCTCGGCATCGCTGATCTTGATCAGCAGGTCCTGATCGTCGTAGGCGTAATGCATCACGGTATGGTCGGCGCGGATGTGTTCGAGCAGGTTGCTGCGCTCATCGTAGCTGTAGCGATCGGTGCTGCCGTCAGCATTGACGCGGCGCACGATGTTCTTCGCCTCGTCGCGGAAGAACCATTCCGAACGCTCGTCCGCGTAGCGGATGCGATAGGTGTAGCCAAGGATGTCGTAGTAGTGCCAGGTCTCGTTGCCGAGCGCGTCGGTGACGTAGGTCAGACGAATGGTTTCGTCCCATTCCAGACGCGTGTCGAAACTGCCGTCGTCGGCCCATTCGCGCACGGCTTTGGCCTTGGCGCTCTGGCCATCCCACTGCAGATTCATGCCGCGCCCGGTGCGGTCGGTGTAGCGGGTGATCAGGTGATGCTGGAGCTGATACGACCAGACTGCACCGTTCTCGTCCTGCGCCTGAATCAGGTCGCCATAGGCGTCGTACTGGTACGCACACAGCTGGCGCAGCGGTTCTCCATCAACGATCTGCCAGACACCGATAAACCGGCCGTGATCGTCGATCATCGTGCCGAGGTGCAAATGGACTTTGGTGAAGTCGTTTTCCTGATAGGTGATCAGGTCGGAGAGCAGCGAGTGTTCGCCGTGACGGTGCTCGTAATGCAGCATCACTCCGGCGCCGTTGCGCAACGAGATATTGGTCAGCACAAAACGCTGGCCACGGCGGACGTAAGTTTCTTTGCGCTCGAAACCTCGGCACAGCAACAACTGATCTTCGCTGTTGCGGACCAGGGTGATGTTTTCGATGGCGTCGTAGTGGAACAGGCCGACTTTAGGCAGTGGGTAGCTGTGGTCGCGGCCGTCGGCGCCGTAGAACGTCAGACCATCGTCCACGCAGTCAAAACGTGTGGTGAATTCACTGATCCAGCGAGCGCCGAGTTCGCTCTGATCGTAGGCGTCGAGGCGTGAGTTGTAGGTGCGCGTCCATTCGATCGGGAAGGGGCCGGGCAGGCTGAAATCGGTATGGCTGAGGCTTTCTGAACCCAGGGCAAAGTTGATGCTGAATTCAGTGGCGCATTTACAGGGACCTTTCTCCGGATTGGGCGCGCTTTTCGCTGGGACTTGCTTGTTGTTAACACCCAATTCGCCTTCCGCTGCCGTGTGGGTGGCCTTACCGGTCTTCTCCGTATGGACCGCGGCGTTCTGGCCATGGGCATTGCGCTTGCGCCACAGGATCACGGCACTGGAGAGGATCTGCAGCAGCCAGCCGATGGAGTTCTGCACATTTTTATCGTCGAGCTTGCTCAACTGCGTGCGCAGTTCCGGGCCCATCGCGCGCAGTTTGCCGGTCTCGGTGGTGATCTGTTTCTGGAGTTCGTTCGGCAGCAGGTTCTGCGCGACGCTGTTGACCATCCCTTTGCCTGCCGCTTTCAAGGCGCTGTTGGCAGCCGCTAAAAAGTTGTCGGCCGTCGCGAGGGGGTCGTTGAGCAGTTGGCCGCGCCCGACGCTGGCTCTTGCGCTGGCTTCCTCCAGATCACCCTTGGCATCCAGCCGGCCAAGGGCCGTTGCTTCGATACCGGTGGCAATCTCGTTGATGATTTGTTCGCCGAGCTTGCCAGCGTCCGCCAGAATCCCCGGCAACTTGCCTTTGGCCTGCTCAACAAAGTCATCGAGGGTGCCGATGATCGAGGCGTTCAGGTGACCGACCAGCACCTCGATCACCGAGGTGCTGAGCAACAACTTGCCGCTGGCCCTCATCTCTTGACGTACCAGAAACAGCGTCGGACGCAGGGTCATGCGCGCCGCTGCCATCGACGGCGGCAACGGCAAGACGCCGATCAGGTTGATGCCAAGGCTGGCCCACGTGAGCAAGTCGCGTTGCTTGGCATCCGACAGGGTGACGATGTCACTCAGCGCATCGACCAAAGCCATGATGTTGCCGACCACCGGCAAGAAACCGGCGTAGTTCTTGATCCGGTCAAGCGTGACCACGCCATCGGTGGCGGATTGCAGCCAGGCATCGAAAGCCGCCGCACTGCTGGCGACGTCCTGAACGTCGATGGCATTGAGTGGAACGATGGCGGCTTGGGGCTCACGTTTTGCGACAGCAGTTTCAGTGGTCATCACGGCATCTCACCCGGCGACAAGGTCCGGGCTTTGCGGGCAAAAATTGCAGACCTCAATGAGCGGGCGAGAAAAAGCCGCCTCTCAGAGGTACGCATCAAAGTGAAAAAACGGAATTAGCTGACGACAGCGCCTTTCGGGCCACTGGCGATCAGCGCGGCGCCGCAGGCGGTTTTCATGCCGTCCAGTGCGATGGGGGTGCCATCGACGGTGTAGGTGCTGCTGCCCTCGGCAATCGGGAAAACCCCTTTGCACAGCGGGCAGCTGACCTTGTGCCCGACCCCGGCAATCGGCTTGCCGTTGAGGTCGGTGCGGGAGAAGGCTTCGAGGACTTTGCCACCGTGAGTGGTGGAGTCGCCCAAGCGAATTGCGTCTTTCATTGCGTCATTCCTTTGACCGAGGGTGGCTGGCTCGGCGAGCAACCCTGTCTTTCCTGCCTGCGTTCAGCAGGCGTTAGTGCCGATTTGATATCAAAATCCGTGCCAGCCACTATATGGCCATTACGCAGCAAGGGTTTGCGCCGGATGCCTGCGGAATCAATCGATTTTTATTGGGGAAACCGCCTCAAAGTGCGCAAGAAGTTGCGCAGTTGAGCGGCTCCGAACAAGCGAAAGCCTAGGGTGGATCTTCAGCAGGTTCGAGGTCTGTTTCGCGGTATCCTGCGCGTTCTGATTACGGACGCTTTTCCATGCTGGTGATTTCCAACAACGTGCATCTGCCAGATGCCGAGATCGAACTGACCGCCATCCGCGCGCAAGGCGCCGGTGGGCAGAACGTCAACAAGGTCTCCAGTGCCATGCACTTGCGCTTCGACATACCGGCCTCGTCCTTGCCCGAGTTCTACAAGGAGCGGCTGCTGGCGCTGCGTGACAGTCGCATCACCAGCGACGGCGTGTTGATCATCAAGGCCCAGCAGTACCGCACGCAGGAAGCCAACCGCGCCGATGCGCTGGAGCGTCTGGTCGAGCTGATTCTCAGCGCGACCAAAGTCGAAAAGAAACGCCGTCCGACCAAACCGACCCTCGGCTCAAAGAAACGCCGGCTCGAATCGAAAACCAAGCGCGGCAGCATCAAGGCCGGGCGTGGCAAGGTGGATTTCTAGTCTTCGCGGTACTTCGCCGTGTGCTTGTACAGATACACGCTCAGCGCCAATCCACTCAGCGAGGCGAGGGCGGCGAAGAGGAAGATCGAGGCAAAACCGAATCCCGCCGCAATCGCCCCGGCCAATGGCCCGGTGATCCCCAGCGACAAATCAATGAACAGCGAGTAAGCACCGACCGCCGCACCACGGCTGGAGGCCGGCACCAGGTTCACTGCTTCCACGCCCAGCGCCGGGAACACCAGCGAGAAACCAAACCCGCTCAGCGCCGCACCGGCCAGCGCCCAATGCGCGTCCGGCGCGAGCCACAACAGCAGCAGACCAAGGGTTTCCACCGACAGACAGGCAATCGCCACGCGAAAGCCGCCGAGACGGTTGATCAGGTTGCCGAACAGCAGCCGCGCGCCGATGAAGCTGGCGCCGAACAGGCTCAGGCACAGCACGGCGTTGTCCCAATGCTGCGTCGCGTAATACAGGGTGATGAAGGTAGCGATGGTGCCGAAACCGATCGAGCCCAGTGCCAGACCGCAACCGTGGGGAAACACTTTACCGAGCACATGCATGAACGGCAGACGCTCGCCGGCGACAATCGGTGCCGGCGTTTTTGGCCAGGCGAGCAACAGGCCCAGGACGGCGAGCAAGATGATGCTGACGCCCATGCTCCACAGCCCCAACTGCCCAACCAGCCACACGCCGAACGGTGCGCCGACCGCCAGTGCGCCATAACTGGCGATGCCGTTCCAGGAAATCACCTTGGCGGTGTTGGCAGCGCCGACCCGGCCGATGCCCCAGCCGATCGAACCTGAGCCGACCAGACTTTCTGCACTGCCCAGCACCAGACGGCCGATCAACAGACTGATCAAACTGAACATTGGCATGCTCGGGGTCCACGCCGAAATCAGCATGAACACACCGCTCAAACCGCAGCCGGCCAGACCAATCATCACCGCGCGTTTGCTGCCCTGGTTGTCGATGATCTTGCCGGCATACGGGCGGCTGAGCAGGGTGGCGAGGTATTGCACGCTGATCACCAGACCGGCGATCACCGCGCCAAAGCCCAGGTCGCTGTGGACATAGCCAGGCAGCACCGCGAGCGGAATGCCGATGTTCAGGTAACCGATAAAGGTGAAAAGGACGATGGAAACGACTTGCAACGTAACCGCCAGGGGGCGCTGGGGCTCGGACATAGAGGACGACATGGGTAACGATCCACGGGAACGGCAGATTAGATAGGCTGCTTATGATACCGGCGCGGACGGATCTGGGGCGGGAAAAGTAAAACTATTTGCTCGGCGGCGGGTTCAAGGTTTGTCCGGGGCAACCAGTTGCGTGGTGACCAGCGCGGCGAGGGCATTTTCTTCGCTACCGAACCGGGCAAGCAGGGCGGCGCGTTTTTCCGGGGAGAGACGGTTCCAGATCTCGATCATTTTCTCGGTCGCGCCGATCAGGACGGCAGCTTGGCTTTCGGAGAATTCGTCGGTCATGGCGGGCTCGGGGTTCAGGCAGTGTGGAAAGCGCATGTTAGCGCTTTCCACACGGTCTGTACGACGGGTCTTACTCTTCGTTGTCGGCCGGGCGGCTCTCAACGGCTTCTTTCGGTTCGGGCTGCCCCGCGCCGGCTTGTTGCGTGGTCGTCTGCTCAGGTACGTGCAGGCTTGGGAAGGGGAGATTAGGAATCTCGTGCATGGTTGCGCTCCTCGCTAAGTCTGTTGATAGATCTGGTAGATCCGCGCTTTTAGAAAGCCTGCGCAGGATACAGCAGGAAAAATGACAATCAGACTTTTAATTCAAATTAATGCGACAGATGGCCGCAGGGGAGGCCCAGAGGAGAGATTGATCGTTCCAACGCTCTGCGTGGGAATGCCTCAATGGACGCTCTGCGTCCGCTGTTGGGACGCAGAGCGTCCCGGGCTGCATTCCCACGCGGAGCGTGGGAACGAGCATGGGAGGGATTATTTGCAGACGCTGGCGATGGCTTCAGCCAGCAGGGCGAGGCGCGTGGCGTCGATGCCGGCGACGTTCGCCCGGCCCGAGCTGACCATGTACACGCTGTGATGCTCGCGCAGTTGTTTCACTTGCTCCGGCGACAGCCCGGTGTAAGAAAACATGCCGCGCTGCACGCCAATGTGCGCAAAACGTTCACGCAAGCCATGCGGCTCCAGCGCTTCGACCAGGCCGCTGCGCAGTTGCGCAATACGCAGGCGCATGGCTTCCACTTCATCGGCCCAACGGGCTTTCAGTTCTGGATCGGCGAGGATGGTCGCGACTACAGCAGCACCGTGATCCGGCGGCGTCGACCACAGATTGCGGGCGATGTTGGCCAGTTGGCTGCGGATGTCGATGAGCTTGTCGGCGGTTTTCGCGCAGACGATCAGCGCACCGGTGCGGTCGCGATACAGGCCAAAGTTCTTCGAGCAGGAACTGGTGATCAGCAGCTCGGGCATTTCTGCCGCGAACAACCGGGTCGACCACGCATCCTGCTCAAGACCGTCGCCAAAACCCTGGTAGGCAAAGTCGATCAGCGGCAGCAGATTGCGCCTGCGCACCACGTCGAGCACGCGCTGCCAGTCGTCATGGCTCAAGTCAAAACCGGTCGGGTTGTGGCAGCACGCGTGCAGCAGCACCACATCACCGTTCGGCACTTGGTTGAGTACGGCGAGCATGGCGTTGACGTCGAGGCGGTTGTCGCTACCGACGTACGGGTAGTGACTGACCTTGACCCCGGCCGCGGCGAAAATGGTTTCGTGAATCGGCCAGGTCGGGTTGCTCAGCCACACGCCTTTGCCCGGCAGGCACTGCGCGATGAAGTCAGCGGCCAGACGCAGCGCGCCAGTACCGCCCGGGGTCTGAGTCGCGCCGGCACGTTGTTCGGCGAGCAGCTTCGAATCGGCGCCGAGCACCAACTCGTTGATGGCTTTGCCGAACAACGGATTACCGTGACCACCGATGTAAGTCTTGGTGTCCTGGCTTTCGACCAGCCGCGCTTCGGCGATTTTCACCGCTTCCGGGATCGGCGTCAGGCCTTGGGCGTCCTTGTAGACGCCAACGCCCAGATCGAATTTGCGCGGGTTAGTGTCCTGCGCATACGCCTCCATCAAGCCGAGGATCGGGTCGCCGGGTACCCGGCCGATGGCGTCGAAGTGCATTACTTGCGTCCTTCTGCAGTCTTGGCCACTTCGTCAGTGCGTGCGGCCATGATGAAGTCGTTGCGGTGCAGGCCTTTGATCGAGTGGCTCCACCAGGTCACGGTGACTTTGCCCCACTCGGTCAGCAGGCCCGGGTGGTGACCTTCGGCCTCGGAGATCTCGCCGATAGCGTTGGTGAACGCCAGCGCATGTTTGAAGTTCTTGAACAGGAAGACCTTCTCCAGCTGCATGATGCTGTCGCGCACTTCGATGTTCCAGTCAGGGATCTGCTTGATCAGGATCGGCAGTTCTTCGTCGCTGACTTGTGGCGCATCGGCGCGGCAGGCTTCGCAGTGGGCTTGGTTCAAAGTGGACATGGTGTATTCCTGAAATCGAGTGTGTTTTTTTTATTAAAGCTTTTCGGCCTTCAATGCCGTCACGCTAAACCAAAGTGGCGGCGACTGACAGGCTCAATTGTCAGCAAAAGTCGCGGTTCACGCGGCTTTCGGTTTCGGCGGAAATTTCGGTGCGTGCAGACCCAACTGCATGCCCTGGCGAACCATGGCCATGATGTCTTCATGGGCCACGTCGAACAGGCGCTTGAGGTTCGGCAGGACAAAGTACAGCGGTTGCAGGATGTCGATGCGATACGGCGTACGCATGGCTTCGAGCGGATCGAATGCCTGATGCTCAGGTTCGTCCGACAGCGAGTAAACGGTTTCTTTTGGCGAGGACAGGATGCCGCCACCGTAGATGCGTTTGCCTTGCGGGGTGTCGACCAGGCCGAACTCGATGGTCATCCAGTACAGGCGCGCGAGGTACACGCGTTCTTCCTTGGTGGCCTGCAAACCAAGTTTGCCGTAGGTGTGGGTGAACTCGGCGAAATACGGATTGGTCAGCAATGGGCAGTGACCAAAGATCTCGTGGAAAATATCCGGCTCTTGCAGGTAATCCAGCTCTTCGCGGGTACGAATGAACGTAGCGACCGGAAATTGCTTGCTGGCCAGCAGTTCAAAAAAGGTCTGGAAGGGAATCAGTGCCGGTACGCGGGCGACCTGCCAACCGGTGGTCTCGCCGAGCACCTTGTTGATCTCGCCGAGTTGCGGAATGCGGTCGTGGGGCAGACCGAGTTTTTCGATACCGTCCAGGTACTCCTGGCACGCACGCCCTTCGATCACTTTCAGCTGGCGAGTGATCAGCGTGTTCCACACCGCGTGTTCTTCGGCGGGGTAGTCGATAAAACCTTGCGCATCGGGCTCGCGGGCCACGTATTGCGTCTGCTTCATACTGCTCTCCTGCTAGGGGAATTCGTTCTTGTTATGTCCAGCGATGGACTCAGAATTACCTGAGAGCGGTCGGGTTTGCAGCAGGTTGATCGCGATACGTGTAGGAAAAATCGCCTGAAATCGTAAAATAATCGTTACGCTTTGGCGGATATATCGCGTTTGCGGTGATTCGCGGGTTTGAAAAGCTCAGTAGCTGTCACATAATCTTGACAGTTATCTGCGCGCCTCGGCAGAAAAATGAGCTTCGGGCGCACCGCAACACCCTGTGGGAGCGAGCAAGCTCGCTCCCACAGGGTCGGTATTCAACTCCCAATCTTGTCGGGCCTTATATATGCGCATCAAAGTCCACTGCCAGAACCGCATCGGCATCCTGCGCGACATTCTCAACCTGCTGGTCGCTTACGGGATCAACGTGGCGCGCGGTGAGGTCGGTGGCGAGCACGGTAATGCGATCTACCTGCACTGCCCAAATCTGATCAACATCCAGTTCCAGGCGCTGCGGCCGAAATTCGAGGCGATTGCCGGGGTGTTCGGCGTCAAGCGGGTAGGGCTGATGCCCAGCGAGCGACGGCACATGGAGCTGAACGCGTTGCTTGGCGCGCTGGAGTTTCCGGTGTTGTCGATCGACATGGGCGGCTCCATTGTCGCGGCCAACCGCGCGGCGGCGCAGTTGCTCGGTGTGCGCGTCGATGAAGTGCCGGGGATTCCGCTGTCGCGCTACGCCGAAGATTTCGACTTGCCGGAGCTGGTGCGCGCCAACAAATCGCGAATCAACGGCATGCGGGTCAAGGTCAAGGGCGACGTCTTTCTGGCTGACATCGCGCCGCTGCAATCAGAGCACGATGACAGCGAGGCCATGGCCGGCGCGGTGCTGACCTTGCATCGCGCCGACCGTGTCGGCGAGCGCATCTACAACGTGCGCAAGCAGGAGCTGCGTGGCTTCGACAGCATCTTCCAGAGTTCGAAAGTCATGGCCGCCGTCGTGCGTGAAGCGCGGCGTATGGCCCCACTGGATGCGCCGCTATTGATTGAAGGCGAAACCGGCACCGGCAAGGAATTGCTCGCGCGCGCTTGCCACCTCGCCAGCCCGCGCGGACAGTCGCCGCTGATGGCGCTCAACTGCGCAGGCTTGCCGGAGTCCATGGCCGAGACCGAGCTGTTCGGTTACGGCCCGGGCGCGTTCGAAGGCGCGCGCGCTGAGGGCAAGCTCGGCCTGCTGGAATTGACCGCGGGCGGCACGCTGTTTCTTGACGGTGTCGGCGAAATGAGTCCGCGCCTTCAAGTAAAGCTGCTGCGCTTTTTGCAGGACGGCTGCTTCCGCCGGGTCGGCAGTGATGAAGAGGTTTATCTGGATGTGCGGGTGATCTGCGCGACGCAGGTTGACTTGTCGGAGCTGTGCGCACGCGGCGAGTTTCGCCAGGATTTGTATCACCGCTTGAACGTGCTGTCGCTGCACATCCCGCCACTGCGCGAATGCCTCGACGGGTTGACGCCATTGGTCGAACACTTCCTCGATCAGGCCAGTCGGCAGATTGGCTGCTCGCTGCCGAAACTGGCGCCGACGGCAATGGATCGGCTCAGTCATTACCATTGGCCGGGCAATGTGCGACAACTGGAAAACGTGCTGTTTCAGGCGGTTTCGCTGTGTGAGGGCGGCACGGTGAAAGCCGAGCATATTCGTCTGCCGGATTACGGCGTGCGTCAGCCGCTTGGCGATTTCTCGCTCGAAGGTGGGTTGGACGAGATCGTCGGGCGCTTCGAGAAAGCGGTGCTGGAGCGCTTGTATTCCGAGCATCCGAGCAGTCGGCAGTTGGGTAAGCGGCTGGGGGTTTCACATACGACGATTGCCAACAAACTGCGTGAGTATGAGGTTGGCAAAGATCTGGGCAGCACGTGATCGTTCCCACGCTCTGCGTGGGAATGCAGCCCGGGACGCTCCGCGTCCCAAAGCGGACGCAGAGCGTCCATTGAGGCGTTCCCACGCAGAGCGTGGGAACGATCATTAGCCAGGATTGCCGCCAAGCGGCATAACACCGCCGGTTTTTCGACTTCGATACATTTCAAATTTACCCTCGCCATCCCTCAAGTCCTTTGTTTACCGGGTCTTTGCCCGCCAGAAAAAAGTTGGTCTGCAAATTGCTTATGGCTCAGCAGTACAGCGGTGGGCGGCAAACGTCCGGCATGCAGAGGAAAGAGTGTGGACAAGTACCTTTATGTGGCAATGACCGGCGCCAGCCAGAACGCACTGGCGCAGAAGGCTCATGCCAACAACCTGGCGAACATCTCCACCAACGGTTTTCAGCGCGACCTGGAGCAGGCGCGTTCGATGCCGGTGTTCGGTGACAGCTTTCCGGCGCGTGCGTTTGCCATGAGCGAACGGCCCGCCACCGATTTCACCCCAGGCTCGCTGGTGCAGACCGGCCGTGACCTCGACGTCGCCGTGACCGGCAACGGCTTCATTGCCGTGCAGAACCCTAACGGCGGCGAAAGCTACGTGCGTACCGGCAGCCTCAACGTCGACGCCCTCGGTGTGCTGCGCGCCGGCAACGGCATGCCGGTGATCGGCAACGGCGGTCCGATCGCCGTGCCGCCCGAGCAGCAGATCGAAGTCGGTGAAGACGGCACCATCAGTATTCGTGCGATGGGCGAAGGCCCGCGCGTCATGGCGGAAGTCGACCGGATCAAACTGGTCAACCCGGACATCAAGAACATGAACAAGGGCCTCGACGGCTCGATCTACACCAAGGATGGCCAGCCGGCGCAGGTCGATGCCAACGTCAAACTGGTGTCGGGTTTCCTCGAGTCGAGCAACGTCAACGCCGTTGAAGAGATGACCTCGGTGCTGGCCTTGGCCAAGCAGTTCGAGTTGCACGTCAAGATGATGAACACCGCCAAAGACGACGACCAGGCCATGGCTCGGGTCTTGCAGATCAGCTAATTATCAGAACGTCGCGCCGTAAAACAGGCGCACGAGGAGAATCGAATGCTTCCGGCTCTATGGGTTGCCCAACCCGGTCTGTCCGCCCAGGACACCAACCTGACCACGATTTCCAACATCCTGGCGACCGTGTCGA
>NZ_JBITSX010000039.1:0-44837 GCF_044541255.1 Pseudomonas sp. NPDC085632
GGCCGGCGTTGAAGTCGAACTTGCCGTAAGCCGAGGCGAAGTCGTTCATGCTTTTGAGTTCGATGTCTTTGGCGCGCAGGCGGAATTCGAAGTCTTCGAAATTGCTCAGCGGGTCAAACGTGGCGGTGGTTTCCAGCGGTGCGTGGCCGAGCAGCAGGGCTTTACCTTCGAAACGGGCATCGCGTTTGCCCTGTTTGTCGACCACGTTGGTCAGGTTGTAGATGCTCGCGTCGACATTGGTGGCGTTCATGTTGACCGGCGGCTTTGAGTTGAAATTGCGGAAACTGATCTTGCCGTCGTGAATCTGCACTTCGTCGAGGGTGATCGGCAGCAACTTGCCCAGTTGCGCGCGCCAGTCAGTGCCCTGACCGGTCTGGGAATTCTGCTTGTTGGCCCCGCCATCGACGAAGTTGATCTCGGGATTGATGAACTTCACTTGCGCCACGACAGCATGGTCGTACCACAGCGAATGCCAACTGACTGCCAGATCGATCAGCGGCGCATTGACGAACGGCACCGGCACCTTGCCGTCGACTTTGACGATTTTCAGGCCGTTAATCTTGTAGGCGCCGCGCCATAGGGCCAGATCGACATCAGTGATCTGGCCCCGATAGTCACCCATGTCCGCCAGCTTGCCGTTCAGGTAATCGCGCACCATGTAAGGCAGGGCAATGTGCAGCGCGATCAGCAACACAACGACGACGGCGAAAATCCCTAGTGGCCAACTGTAGCGACGCTTCATGACGGCAATTCCCTGACGATGTAAGCGATTGACTGTTACACCGCGCAGTCGTTCGACCCGACTGGACTGCGCCAGGCAACAGGCTTACCTTGGAAGGCTGAATTCAACGCTGCATAAGGACCCAGCCATGAGCCGTATTTTCGCTGACAACGCCCATTCCATCGGTAATACGCCGCTGGTGCAGATCAACCGCATAGCGCCACGTGGTGTGACCATTCTGGCCAAGATCGAAGGACGCAACCCCGGGTACTCGGTCAAGTGCCGGATCGGCGCCAACATGATCTGGGACGCCGAAAGCAGCGGTAAACTCAAGCCGGGCATGACCATTGTCGAGCCGACATCGGGGAATACCGGCATCGGTCTGGCCTTTGTGGCTGCTGCTCGTGGTTACAAATTGATGCTGACGATGCCGGCCTCGATGAGCATCGAGCGCCGTAAGGTCCTCAAGGCCTTGGGCGCCGAACTGGTTTTGACCGAACCGGCCAAGGGCATGAAAGGGGCTATCGAAAAGGCTGCCGAAATCGTCGCCAGCGATGCTGACAAATATTTCATGCCGGCGCAGTTCGATAACCCGGCCAACCCGGCCATCCACGAAAAGACCACCGGTCCGGAAATCTGGAACGACACCGACGGTGCCGTCGATGTACTCGTGGCAGGCGTCGGCACCGGTGGAACCATCACGGGCGTTTCGCGGTATATCAAGAATACTCAGGGCAAACCGATCCTTTCGGTGGCGGTGGAGCCGATGTCGTCGCCGGTGATCACCCAGGCGTTGGCGGGTGAAGAGATCAAACCGAGCCCGCACAAGATTCAAGGGATCGGAGCCGGCTTTGTGCCAAAGAATCTGGATCTGTCGATGGTCGACCGGGTCGAGCAGGTCACCGACGAAGAGTCCAAGGCCATGGCCCTGCGGTTGATGCAGGAAGAAGGGATTTTGTGCGGGATTTCCTGCGGTGCTGCAATGGCCGTAGCGGTGCGTCTGGCCGAGACGCCGGAGATGCAGGGCAAGACCATCGTCGTGATTCTGCCTGACTCCGGCGAGCGTTATCTGTCGAGCATGCTGTTCAGCGATTTGTTCACTGAGCAGGAGACTCAGCAGTAATCCAGTTGATTCAGGTCAGCCAGGGTTCAGGATCGTTATGCTAATAAATGCTTTGTTGCGCAATTCTTAACACTGAATCTTGTGTAAGGCGGGTTTTGCCCGGCGCCGGTAGTGTTTATCATGGCCGGCTGCCATGCCGGGTAAAATGGCATTGCGCAGCGTTGTCTTTATTCAAGGAGTCGTTGATGAGCTTTTCGTTAGCCGCCAAGGTGTCGGTGCTGCTGCTGTTTGTGGGCAGCATCCTCTATGTGCATTTGCGCGGCAAAGCGCGTTTGCCGGTTCTGCGCCAGTTCGTCAACCACTCGGCGCTGTTCGCCCCGTACAACGCCCTGATGTACCTGTTCTCCGGCGTACCGTCCAAGCCGTATCTGGATCGCAGCAAATTCCCGGAGCTGGATGTACTGCGCGACAACTGGGAAACCATTCGCGACGAAGCCATGCATTTGTTCGATGAGGGCTATATTCGCGCGGCGGAAAAGAACAACGACGCCGGTTTCGGCTCGTTTTTCAAGAAAGGCTGGAAGCGTTTCTACCTCAAGTGGTACGACAAACCGTTGCCATCGGCTGAAACCCTGTGCCCGAAAACCGTGGCGCTGGTCAGTGCGATTCCCAACGTCAAAGGTGCGATGTTTGCGTTGTTGCCGGGTGGCAGCCACCTCAACCCGCACCGCGATCCGTTCGCCGGCTCGCTGCGTTATCACCTCGGCTTGTCGACGCCGAACTCCGACGACTGCCGGATTTTCGTCGACGGTCAGGTTTACGCCTGGCGTGACGGTGAAGACGTGATGTTCGACGAGACCTACGTGCACTGGGTCAAGAACGAAACCGACCAAACCCGTGTAATTCTGTTCTGCGACGTCGAGCGCCCGCTGAGCAACCGCCTCATGACTCGCATCAACCGCGCGATCAGCGCCTGGCTCGGCCGTGCCACCGCACCGCAGAACCTTGATGATGAACGCGTCGGCGGGATCAACCAGGCCTACGCCTGGAGCAAGAACTTCAGTGACAGGTTCAGCGGCGTGGTCAAACAGTGGAAACGTCGTCATCCGAAAGCCTACCGCGTGATGCGACCGGTGCTGGCGGTGGTGGTGTTGACGTTGTTGGGGTATTGGCTGTTTGGTTGAGGCTGGATCAGGCAATAAAAAACCGCTCCTTGTGAGCGGTTTTTTATTGCCTGCGAATCAGCGCCGTCCAGCGAGAACGTTGGGTTCATCTACGTCAATGCCATCGACAAGAACTTGCAGAAATCGTTGCTGGTTGGTGGATAACACTAAATCCCCCAGCTTTTCATCGGCTTTGCGTGATCCCTTTTTCGAGGGGGTTCGTTTAACAACCTTACGCATTTTTTTGCCCTCGCTGATCATTAATTGAACAGTTTTCACAATACTTTACCCTCCACTGCGAGCACAAGCCGGCCATCCAAATCAAATGTGAAGCCGAGCTGTCTATATTTCGGAATGGCTCCTTGCATGGGCTCCTGAACTTCAATCAATCTGCTGCCAATAATTTGGGCAAATTCGTCAATGGCCAGCATCGCCAACGCCGCGATACGGTTTTTAAGTGGATGCGCTTCCCCTGGCCTTCCCTCTAGCCGCACGATTCGAATCCGCTGACGGCTATTGTTTGGAATGACAAAACACAGCCCGCAGAGCTCTTGTTCAAACCAGATCGCGACATCCAGAGACAAGGGTTCTCGGGTCTTCCAGGTGACGACATCTCCCCAGGAAAAATGCGGGTTATCCCAAAGCTCAAAAGCACTCATTGCCTGAGCATCGATGGCTTCGAAGCGTACTTTCGAAAAGTCTGCTCCCTCATGAAAAAGCATTTTCTTGGTGGTGATACTAGCCGCCTTTCTCGCCTCTGACCGATACAACTGATAGCGCAGATAACTCCGTTCCCTTGGCATATGATTTCGAGCATTCCATGTCTCCCCATCGGTAGGTGTAGCCGTTGCTCAACAGCCTATTCAGCTCTCATGCATCCGTCGCTACTGGCCCTTTGTCCAAATCATTGCAATCCATGTCGCCCGCTGGTTATAGTCGGCGCTCGTGAGTCGTATGCCTCACCTTCCACCCTCTCAAAAAAGATCTGCCAAATGCCTGCATCCCTCATCAACGCGGTAGTCGATTCAGCGGTCAACGCTGGCGTCGTGCCGTGCGGGAATCAGCAGCCCAAGCAGATCAGTCATTACCCCCCACCTGTCAGTAGCACGCCGGTGTGCGCAGTCGTATCACCGCCGGGCGTTGGCGTTTCGGGCTGATCGGCAGTTTTTGCTGACCCCTGCGCCCGCCAGAAAAACCTACTGAATTTCAGCCTCGGCTGAGTTGGCTTCTTGCCTGACTACAGGTGGTATTCATGTTTGTCCTGTCGAAAAAATCCGCGCTCGCGGCGGCGTCCACGAGCCTGTTCGTTCTGCTGTGGAGCAGCGGCGCGATCTTCTCCAAATGGGGCCTGGCCCACGCTTCGCCGTTTGCCTTTCTGCTGATTCGCTTTGTGATTGCCTTGTGCGGGCTGGTGCTGCTGGCGCCGTTGCTCAAGCTGAAGCTGCCCAAGGGCGGCAAACCAATGATGTTTGCGATCGCCACCGGCGTGGTGTTGTTGGGGGCTTATCAGATTTTCTATCTGCTGGCGCTCAACAGCAAAGTCACGCCCGGCGTGATGGCGACCATCATGGGCGTACAGCCGATTCTCACCGTGGTCTTGATGGAGCGGCAGCGCTCGGCGAGCCGGATGTTCGGTCTGGCCTTGGGGCTGGCGGGGCTGATCATGGTGGTTTACCAGGGCATCGGTCTGGCCGGAATGTCCTGGGCAGGGATGCTGTTCGGGTTGCTGGCGCTGGCGAGCATGACGCTGGGGTCGATCATGCAGAAGCGCATCACGGAAAATCCTCTCGGCACGCTGCCGGTGCAGTATCTGGCCGGGCTGTTGTTGTGCGGGATCTTTGTGCCGTTTCAGCCTTTCCACTTTGAACACAACGCAGGTTTTATCGTACCTGTGTTGTGGATGGGGCTGGTGGTCTCGGTGCTGGCGACGCTGTTGCTGTATCGACTGATCGCGCGAGGCAATCTGGTGAATGTCACCAGTCTGTTTTATCTGGTGCCAGCGGTGACGGCAGTAATGGATTACCTGATTTTCGGCAATCGCCTGGCGGCATTGAGCGTGCTGGGGATGCTGTTGATTGTGGTCGGCCTGGCATTTGTGTTCCGCAAAACCACTGAGTAGAGACTGTTACATAGCCTTCGCGAGCAGGTCGAATCGTCGCACCGTCGCTCCCACATTGGAATGCATTCCCCTGTAGGAGTGAGCCTGCTCGCGATAGCCATTTCGGCAGCGTCAGAAGTCTAGCGAGCTGTCACCTGCGAAGGTTTCACCACAGCAGGCTTCAACACCAGCCACAACGCCGCAGCAATCAACACCCCGCCATAAATGTGCGCCATCGATAACGGCTCATCCAGCAACAACGCCCCCCACAACACGCCGAACGGAGGGATCATGAAGGTCACGGTCATCGATTTCACCGGGCCAATGGAACTGAGCAAGCGGAAATAGATAATGTAGGCAAATGCCGTGCAGCCCAGACCCAGACCGAGCAGCGACAACCAGACATTCCAGCCGCCCCAACTGACCGGCGGTGCAGTGATCACGCTATAGGCGAACAATGGCAACAGGAACAGCGTCGCACCGAGCATGCTGCCCAGCGCCGACAGACGGCTGTCCAGGCCGCCAGCTTGATCGAGCCAGCGTCGTGCGAGGAAACCGGCGAAGCCATAGCAAGTGGTCGCGAGCAGGCAGGCGACGGCGCCCATCAACAGCTGCAAGTCGAACGCCACGGGGCCGGCGCGGGTCAGCACGCCAACACCGAACAGGCCGAGGAACACCCCACCCAACTTGGCAGCAGTGAGTTTTTCACTGAAGAACAACCCGCCAATCAGCACGCCCATCAACGGTGTCGTGGCATTGAAAATCGCCGAGTAGCCGGCTGGCAGTACCTGGGCGGCAACCGAATACAGCGTGGCAGGTATACCCGAGTTGATGACGCCCAGCAGCATCACGGTTTTCAGTTTGCCTTTGAAATCCCAGCGCACGCGCATCAGCCCGAGAATCACCAACAGGCCAACGGCCGCAATCGACACGCGAAAAAAACCGGTCGGGATCGTGCCGATCACCGGCGCAATAATGCGCATGAACAGAAAACTCGCGCCCCAGATGGCCGCCAGCGACAACATACGGAAAATATCGACAGGGCTCACGGCGGATCTCCTTCCTTGATCGGGACGAGAGTGTTGCCGAGCGCCCTGACGAAGGCAACCGCTATTCGGGCATTCAACTTTGCGTTCAGATCACAAAGCGTGTCACCAGACCGTTAAGGTCGACGGCCAGACGCGACAGTTCCTGGCTTGCGGCCGAGGTCTGGGTGGCGCCGGCGGCGGTCTGGGTCGAGAGGTCGCGGATGGTCACCAGATTCTGATCGACTTCACGGGCAACCAAGGCCTGCTGCTCGGCCGCGCTGGCGATCACCAGGTTACGTTGGTTGATCTGCGAGATCGACGCGGTGATTTTTTCCAGTGCCTGCCCGGCGCTGTTGGCGCGCCGCAACGTCTGACCCGCCTGTTCGGCACTGCTCTGCAACGCGCCCACGGTCGCCCCCGTACCTTGCTGGATGCTGCTGATCATCAGCTCGATTTCTTCGGTGGAATTTTGCGTGCGTTGGGCCAGCGAACGCACCTCATCGGCCACCACAGCAAAGCCGCGCCCGGCCTCACCGGCCCGAGCCGCTTCGATCGCCGCATTGAGGGCCAGGAGATTGGTCTGCCCGGCGATCCCGCGAATCACCTCCAGCACTTTGCTGATGTCCTGTGCCTGAGTGGCCAGGCCCTCGGCTTGGGCGGAAGCGCCGAGTACGGCATCGACCAACGCCTGAATCGAACTGATGGTTTCGCTGACCTGTACATGGCCGTGTTTGCTGTCTTCGTTGGAGGCAGCGGACGCTTCGGCGCTGGACACCGCGTTGGCGGCGACTTCATCCACCGCCGTGCTCATCTCGGTGACCGCTGTGGCGGCTTGTTCGATCTGATCGTTCTGCTGCTGCAGGCCGCGAGTGCTTTGCTCCATCACCGAACTCATTTCCTCGGCAGCGGAAGCCAGTTGCTGTGCCGATTCACTGATTCCTCGAATGGTCGAGCGCAAATTGCCTTGCATCTCGGCCAAGGCGTCGAGCAAATGCGCAGCCTCATCTTTACCGGTGCTGACGATCTGGCCGCTGAGATCACCGGCAGCAATACGCCGCGCCACATTCAGGGCCTGATTGATCGGGGTGGTGATGCTGCGCGTCAACTGCCAGGCCAACAGCAGCGTGGCAATCAGAGCGACCACGATGATCGTCGCGACGATCCACAATGCCCGTTGGTACATCGCCGACGCAGCCTTGGCGGCGGCGTCGGCACCTTGTTGATTGAGGCTGATCATCTGCTCCAGCGTCTTGTCGAGCACAGTGCCCTGCGGTGCCAGCTCGTTGCTCAAACGAGCGGAGGCCTGCTCGTTCTGACCGGCTTCAATCTGGCTGACAATCTGGTCGAGGATGTTGAGATATTTACCGACAGCCACGTTCAGACCGTCGAGCATCGCCTGTTCCTGATCACTGGCGATCAGGGCTTTGTGATCGTTGAGGCGTTTGAGCAATTCCTCACGTTGCGCCTTGAGAATGCCTTTGCTTCGGTCGCGCACCGCAGGCTGGGAGTTAGTGATCAGACGCAACGATTCAAGACGGATGCTGGCGATATTCGCCGCCGCGTCATGAATGCTCTCGATGCTGGGCATCCATGACTCTTCGATCACCGCTGCACTCTCGCGCAGGGTTTTCATCTGGCCCAGACCGAACAGGCCGACCACCACCAGCAGACCGGCCAAAATGGCAAAGCTCAAACTGGCGCGCAAACCTATGCGCAGATTCCGGATAGACATCAATGTGCTCCTTGATCTTTGAGGGGGGAGGTCGTCCTCGTCAGCGAGGATCTTGTTATGAGGTGGGTAATGGCGGGCTATATATCAAAGTGCCACTATTTTGGTAAGACCAATCTGGAGTCGTTGCTGACGATCCGCGCAGTTGCACAAAAGCCACGGACTAGACGCGTCTGTACTGTATTGGATCCGAAACCCAGAGAATTCGCGGGCTGGCGCAGGCCGGCCAGAAGGACCGTCAAGGTGATTAACTGACCGAACGGTCGATTAAAAAAACTTTGCTAAAAATCGTATCGCTGTACAACCCTGGCGCAGATTTGGCAGAAATTGCACTTCACCTGCGCGCCTATCCGTGGCTAAGCTCAGGCACAGATTTCCCAACGCACGCCGAGGTCTTATCTATGCCGCAGCAATGGCCAGCCACCGACATCGCCCGGATGATCCTCGATGGCTTTGACGATTACCGCGAGCAGTTCCGGCGCATCACCGACGGTGCCCGGGAGCGCTTCGAGCAGGCGCGCTGGCAGGAGACGCAAACCGCATCGGCAGCACGGATCAACCTCTACGAAGAGAAGGTCGGCGAAACCATCGCCCGCCTGCGCGAATATTTTGACGACGAAACGCTGATGAATGTCAGCTGCTGGCCGTTGGTGAAAAGTGCCTACATCAGCGTCATCGACCTGCGCTTCGACGATGAGCTGTCCGAGACCTGGTACAACTCGATTTTCTGCGGGCTGTTCAGCCACGACCTGATCAGCGACGGCTGCATGTTCATCCACACCACTCGCCCGAGCCTGCGCCGAGCCCGCGCCGCGCAAACCCGCACCTACAAGCCCCAGGGCCAGTTGTCGGGGATGCTGGCGAGCATTTTTGCTGACTACCGTTTCAGCGAGGACTACGCCGATTTGCCCGGTGACCTGCGCCGCCTCGAAGCGCAACTGCGCGAGAATCTGCCGGACTGGGTGTGCAAGGACCCGGAACTCAGCGTCGAGCTGTTTTCCTCGGTGCTCTACCGCAACAAGGGCGCGTATCTGGTCGGGCGCATCTTCACCCGCGACGAGCAGTGGCCGCTGGTGATTCCGCTGCTGCACCGTGAAGGGCGCGGGATCCAGATCGATGCATTGATCACCGACGAAGCCGATGTGTCGATCATCTTCTCGTTCACCCGTTCGTACTTCATGGTCGATGTGCCAGTGCCGGCGGAATTCATCGGTTTCCTGCGGCGTATCCTGCCGGGCAAGCACATCGCCGAGCTGTACACCTCGATCGGCTTCTACAAACACGGAAAATCCGAGTTTTATCGCGCGCTGATCAACCATCTGGCCAACACCGATGACCAGTTCATCATGGCCCCGGGGGTGCGAGGCATGGTCATGAGCGTGTTCACCCTGCCGGGCTTCAACACCGTGTTCAAGATCATCAAGGACCGCTTCTCACCGTCGAAAAACGTCGACCGCGCCACGGTGATCGAGAAGTACCGATTGGTGAAAAGTGTCGACCGGGTAGGGCGCATGGCCGATACCCAGGAGTTCGCCGACTTCCGTTTTCCGCTGAGCAAGTTTGATCCGGCATGTCTTGAGGAATTGTTGGAAGTGGCGCCGTCGACGGTTTCAGTCGAGGGCGACACCGTGCTGATCCGTCACTGCTGGACCGAACGGCGGATGACCCCGCTCAATCTGTATCTGGAAAACGCCAATGACGCGCAAGTGCGCGAGGCGCTGGAGGATTACGGCCTGGCGATCAAGCAACTGGCGGCGGCGAATATCTTCCCCGGCGACATGCTGCTGAAGAACTTCGGCGTCACCCGGCATGGGCGGGTGGTGTTTTATGACTATGACGAGATCTGCTTTCTGACGGAGGCCAACTTCCGCCACATTCCTGCGCCGCGCACGCCCGAAGATGAGATGGCCTCCGAGCCGTGGTATTCAATCGGACCGCTGGATGTGTTTCCCGAAGAATTTCCACCGTTCCTGTTTGCCGATTCGGGGCAGCGCAAGTTGTTCGATCAGTTGCATGGCGAGTTGTATAACGCCGATTACTGGAAGAGCCTGCAAGAGGCGATTCGCGCGGGGAAGGTCATTGATGTCTTTCCGTATCGGCGCAAAGGTCTCGACAACGAATAGCTCTTTTAAAAGCCCCTCACCCCAGCCCTCTCCCAGAGGGAGAGGGGGCCTACCGAGGTGTCTCAAGTCGAACGCCGACCTGAAAGAGCCTGGCGATTATGGAATCGGTGATGCACGTTCAGGTCGGCGAAGTTGGCAAAGTTGACTCGGTCGGTCCCCTCTCCCTTTGGGAGAGGGCTAGGGTGAGGGCTGCAATCCCCCTGACACGCCAAACATCTCCCAAATCTGCGACAATCCGCCCCCTGCATAAATAGACGACCGAATTGCCTACCCGATGACCGACGAATCGCCCTCCATCGACAAACTGCTGAAAAACCTCGACCACGCCATGATCGCCGACCGTCACCGGCTGCGGCGGCAGTTGCTTGAGCTGCGCAAGAAACCCGATGAGGCCAAACTGGCTGAGTGGGTGACGCGCATGCAGGCGTCCTGTGATCAGGTGCTGGCCCGCAAGGCCAGCCTGCCAGTGATTCGTTACGACGACAGCCTGCCAATTGCGGCCAAGCGCGACGAAATCAAAAAGGCGCTGGAGCAACATCAGGTGCTGATCATCGCCGGCGAAACCGGTTCGGGCAAAACCACCCAGTTGCCGAAAATCTGTCTGGAAATCGGTCGCGGCCAGCACGGTCTGATCGGTCACACCCAGCCGCGCCGAATCGCTGCACGCAGCGTCGCCAGCCGGGTCGCCGACGAGCTCGGCACGCCGCTCGGTTCGCTGGTCGGCTATCAGGTGCGTTTCGAAGATCAAAGCGATTCCAACACCCTGATCAAACTGATGACCGACGGCATTTTGCTCGCGGAAACCCAGAACGACCGCTACCTCGAACGCTACGACACGATCATCGTCGACGAAGCCCACGAACGCAGCCTCAACATCGACTTCCTGCTCGGTTACCTGAAAACCCTGCTGCCGCGTCGCCCGGATCTGAAGGTCATCATCACCTCGGCGACCATCGATCTGGAGCGCTTTTCCAAGCATTTCGACGATGCGCCGATTGTTGAAGTCTCCGGCCGTACCTTCCCGGTGGACACCTGGTATCGCCCGCTGACGCTGGAGCAGGACGAGGAGGGCAACCGCGTCGAGGATGACCTCACGGTGGATCAGGCGATCCTCGCCACCCTCGACGAAATCGCCGCCTATGAGCGCAGCGAACGCCGTAGTCCCGGCGATGTTTTGGTGTTCCTGCCCGGCGAGCGTGAGATTCGCGACGCTGCCGACATGCTGCGCAAGGCCCAAATCAAACACACTGAAATCCTGCCGCTGTACGCCCGCCTGTCGCCGGCGGAGCAGCAGCGGATTTTCCAGTCGCACCCGGGCCGTCGTGTGGTGCTGGCGACCAACGTTGCCGAGACCTCGCTGACGGTGCCGGGCATCCGCTACGTGATCGACAGCGGCACCGCGCGCATCAGCCGCTACAGCTATCGCGCCAAGGTGCAGCGCTTGCCGATCGAGGCGATTTCCCAGGCCAGTGCCAATCAGCGTAAAGGTCGCTGTGGTCGGGTCGAGCCGGGTATCTGCATTCGGTTGTACAGCGAAGAAGATTTTCTCGGTCGCCCGGAGTTCACCGATCCGGAAATTCTGCGCACCAACCTCGCCGCCGTAATTTTGCAGATGCTGCATCTGCGTCTCGGCGAGATCACCGCGTTCCCGTTTATCGAGCCGCCGGATGGCAAGGCGATCAGCGATGGTTTCAACCTGCTGCAAGAGCTCTCGGCGGTTGATCGCAACAGTCAGTTGACGCCGCTCGGTCGCCAGTTGGCGCGCCTGCCGGTCGACCCACGTATGGGCCGCATGCTGCTCGAAGCGGCCAAACTCGGCAGCCTGCAGGAAGTGCTGATCGTCGCCAGTGCCATGTCGATCCAGGATCCGCGCGAACGCCCGCCGGAGCGTCAGCAAGCCGCCGATCAGGCGCACGCGCAATGGAAAGATATCGACTCGGACTTCGCCGGTCTGGTGAATCTGTGGCGTGGTTTTGAAGAGCAGCGCCAGGCGCTGACGGCCAGCCCGCTGCGCAACTGGTGCCGCAAGAACTTCCTCAACTACCTGCGTCTGCGCGAGTGGCGTGATTCTCACCGCCAATTGAGCCTGATCTGCCGCGACATGCAGCTGAGCCTGAATAAAGAGCCGGCGGATTATCCGAAACTGCACAAAGCGGTGCTGGTCGGCCTGCTCAGCCAGATCGGCCAGAAAACCGAAGACGGCGATTACCTCGGCGCGCGTCAGCGACGTTTCTGGATTCATCCGTCGTCGGGCATCGGCAAGAAGCGCCCGCAGTGGCTGATGACCGCCGAACTGGTGGAGACCACCAAACTCTACGCACGCATGGTCGCCAAGATCGATGCCGACTGGATCGAACCGCTGGCCGGGCACCTGATCAAGAAAAACCACTTTGAACCGCACTGGGAAAAGAAGCGCGGCCAGGTCGTGGCGTTCGAACAGATCACCTTGTTCGGGCTGATCGTGGTCGGCCGCCGTCCGGTGCATTACGGTCCGGTGGATCCGGTGGTTTCGCGGGAGCTGTTTATCCGTGAAGGCCTGGTGCGTGGCGAAATTCAATCGAAAGCCAAGTGCCTGAGCGCGAACAAACAACTGCTGGAACAACTCGACGAACTGGAAGCCAAGGCCCGTCGCCGCGACATTCTCGCCGACGAAGAAACCTTGTACGCGTTCTACGATGCGCGGCTGCCAGCGGAGATTCATCAGACCGCGACCTTCGACAGTTGGTACCGCATCAACAGCCAGAAGAACCCGCAGCTGTTGATCATGCGCGAAGAGGACGTGCTGGCCCGCGAGGCCAGTGAAGTCACCGCGCGCGATTACCCGGACACGTTGCACATCGGCGATCTGGAGCTGGCACTGACCTACCACTTCGAACCCAATCATCCGCGTGACGGCGTGACCCTGCGTGTGCCGGCCCCGCTGTTGCCGATGCTGCCGCCGGAGCGTCTGGAGTGGCTGGTGCCGGGGATGATCGAGGCCAAGTGCATCGCCCTCGTGCGCAACCTGCCCAAAGCTTTGCGCAAAAACTTCGTGCCGGTGCCGGACTTTATCAAGGCTGCCTTGCAACGCATGACCTTTGCCGAAGGCTCGTTACCGCAAGCGCTGGGCCGCGAATTGCTGCGCATGACCGGTGCGCGGGTCAGCGATGAGGCGTGGGCAGAAGCTGAGCAAGGCGTCGAAGGGCATTTGCGGATGAACCTGGAGATCGTCGATGGCCAAGGCAAATTCCTTGGCGAAGGTCGCGATCTTGCCGAGCTGACCGCACGGTTTGCCGAAGCCAGTCAGGCCGCGCTAGCGGTGCCGCAGAGTGCGAAAAGTCAGCAGCCGGTGGAGGCGAAAGTCTTCGCCCCGGTGGCGGAAAAGACCCAGCAGAAGATCGCCGGGCTGTCGATGACGGTGTATCCGGCGCTGGTCGAAGAGGGCGGTACGGTCAAGGAAGGGCGCTTCTCGACCCCGGCCGAGGCCGAGTTCCAGCATCGTCGCGCGTTGCAGCGGTTGTTGATGCAGCAACTGGCCGAGCCGGCCAAATTCCTGCGCGGCAAGTTGCCGGGGCAGACTGAGCTGGGCTTGCTCTACCGCGAACTGGGCCGCGTTGATGCGCTGGTTGAAGACATTCTGCTGGCCAGCCTCGACAGCTGCATTCTTGAAGGCGAAGACCCGTTGCCCCGTGACGGTGCCGGGTTGGCGGCACTGGCCGAGCGCAAACGCGGCAGTTGGACCGAGCACGCCGAGCGCGTCGCCCGGTTGACGCTGGAGATTCTCAAGCTCTGGCACAGTCTGCAAAAACGCTTCAAGGGCAAGATCGATCTGGCCCAAGCCGTGGCGCTGAATGACATCAAGCAGCAGATCAATAATCTGGTGTATCCGGGCTTTGTCCGCGAGACGCCGATGCAGTGGCTCAAAGAGTTGCCGCGTTATCTGAAGGCGGTCGAGCAGCGTTTCGAAAAACTTGGCGCGCAGGTGCAGAAGGATCGCGTCTGGAGCGGCGAACTCGCCGGCCTCTGGGCGCAATACCAGACCCGCGCGGCCAAACATGCGCAGGAAGGCAAACGCGATCCGCAGCTTGAGCTGTATCGCTGGTGGCTGGAGGAATACCGGGTGTCGCTGTTTGCCCAACAGTTGGGGACCAAAGTGCCGATCTCCGACAAACGCCTGAACAAGCAATGGACCCAAGTAGAACCCTGAGCCCCCGCCGCTGATCGTTCCCACGCTCTGCGTGGGAACGCCTCTGGGGACGCTCCGCGTCCAGTGACGCAGAGCGTCACGGGCTGCATTCCCACGCAGGAGCGTGGGAACGATCATCCGCGTTGATCTTGAGAAAGGCGCCAAAAGCCTGCGTTTATGGCAAACTTCGCGACCATAAACGCCGGTTTCGCGACCCAGAGCCTTCGGCCGTGTCGCGCGACGGAATAATGCGATGCCAGGTTTGCGTCCCCCGGATGGGAATAGACCCTTTGTGTGTTGGTACGACGGTTCCAGCACTTTCTGCCTGAACAGATTAGAGAAACGACCATGCATAACGTCGTCATCAGCGGCACCGGCCTGTACACCCCGGCCAACAGCATCTCCAACGAAGAGCTGGTGCAGTCTTTCAACGCCTACGTCGCCCAGTTCAATGCCGACAACGCCGAGGCCATCGCCAGTGGCGAAATCCAGGCCCTGACCGAATCCAGCGCCGCGTTCATCGAAAAAGCCTCGGGCATCAAGAGCCGTTTTGTCATGGACAAGGACGGCATCCTCGATCCACAACGTATGGCCCCACGCCTGCCGGAGCGTTCCAACGACGAATGGTCGGTACTTTGTCAGATGGCCATTGGCGCTGCCGAACAGGCCCTGCAGCGCGCCGGCAAAACTGCCGCTGACATCGACGGTGTGATCGTTGCCTGTTCCAACCTGCAACGCGCTTACCCGGCCATCGCCATCGAAGTCCAGGAAGCACTGGGCATTCAAGGCTTCGGTTTCGACATGAACGTCGCCTGCTCCTCGGCGACTTTCGGTATTCAGGCCGCGGCCAACAGCGTGCAACTGGGCCAGGCCCGGGCGATCCTGATGGTCAACCCGGAAGTCTGCACCGGTCACCTGAACTTCCGTGACCGCGACAGCCACTTCATCTTCGGCGACGCCGCGACTGCGGTGATCATCGAGCGTGCTGATACCGCGACGTCCGCGTACCAGTTCGACGTGGTCAGCACCAAGCTGCTGACCAAGTTCTCCAACAACATCCGCAACAACTTCGGCTTCCTCAACCGCGCAGCGGAAGAGGGTATCGGTACCCGCGACAAGCTGTTCGTGCAGGAAGGCCGCAAGGTGTTCAAGGATGTCTGCCCGATGGTCGCCGAGCTGATCGGTGAACATCTGCAAGAAAACCAGCTCAACGTCGGCGACGTTAAGCGCTTCTGGCTGCACCAGGCCAACCTGAGCATGAATCACCTGATCGTGCGCAAGCTGTTGGGCCGCGAAGCCACCGAAGAAGAAGCGCCGGTGATTCTCGACACCTACGCCAACACCAGCTCCGCAGGTTCGGTCATTGCTTTCCACAAATACCAGGACGATCTGGCTGCCGGTTCGCTGGCTGTTTTGAGTTCGTTCGGTGCAGGCTATTCGATCGGCAGCGTGATTCTGCGCAAGCGTTGAAAATTGGTTTAATTTCCTCTTGAACGCGCCGACCTTTCCTACATCCGAATCGGCTCAAACGCTGTAATTTTTCGGAAATGGCGGCAGGTGAAGACCTGCCGCTATCATTTTCGGAATCGGCACAAGGAGATTTTTGGATGGCGGCTGACGACACCCAACTGCTTGCGCGCCTGCTGGCGGGCGAACAACAGGCTTTCAAGGAACTGGTGACGACGTATCAGAGCGCCATGCGCGCCGTGGCGTATGCGATTGTCGGCCAGCGCCACGTTGAAGAAGTGGTGCAGGACGCCTGGTTGTCGGTGGTGCGCCACATTGCTACCTTCGAAGGCCGCTCCAGTCTCAAGACCTGGCTGTTGACCATCACGGCCAACTCGGCCAAAAGTCGTTATAAACAAAATCGCCGGGAAGTGTTGATGGATGATTTGCCATCGCCCCACGGCACGATCGACGACGACCGCTTTTCTCCAGGTGATGGCCATTGGCTGGTTGCCCCTTTCGCCTGGCATCAGGACACTCCCGAAGCGCTGCTCACTGAAGGCGAATTGCGCGACTGTCTGGAGCACACCCTGCTGAACCTTTCGGAACTGCAAAGCAGCGTTTTGCTGTTGCGCGAGCGCCAGGGACTGGAGCTTGAGGAAATCTGTAATCTTCTGGAGATCTCCCTCTCCAATGTCCGTGTGCTGCTGCATCGTGCGCGGCTGAAAGTCTTCGCGACCGTGGAGCATTTTGAGGAGACCGGGGAATGCTGACCTGTAAGGAACAAGTGGCGCGCTCCAGCGATTATCTCGATGGCCAATTGAGCTTTCGCGAAAAGCTGTTGGTGCGTCATCACCTGATGTTTTGCCCGAACTGTCGGCGCTTCATTCGTCAGATGCGTTTGATGCAAGCGACCTTGAAGGCGATGCCGGAGAAGCCGGAGGAGGGAGTGGATGCGTTGGCTGAACGCCTGGCGGCGCAGCGGCGGGACGATAGCCCGTGAAAAAACACAGCCCGATGCAGCGCCAGCGAACGGATGATGGGGATCGCTGTAACTGCATCGGGCTGCAGGAAAATCAGCTTCGATCGGCAAATCGCAAGGGGAGCGGTGACTTGCGACTTGTCGCTCGAAGCTTGTCGCTCTTTTCTTAGAACTTGGCTTCCGCATCCAGCTGCAGGGTGTTGGCGTCAGCGTCACGCTGAGTACGGCTGGCGAAGTCGGCTTTGGTCAGGAAGTACGTGGCACCGATGGCGAAGTTCTTGTCGATGTCGTAACCGACCTTGAACTTGTGACCACGCGAACCTGTGGTGCCGTTGGCGAAGTCGGAGTCGGTGAAGGCGCCGACCACGGCGTTGCGCTGCACGTCACGATAGTTGTAATCGAGGTTCAGGCCGAAGACCTTCGACTTGGCACCCAACAGCCACGCGGTGTCCTGGTCGGTCACGGCATCGTTGTTCTTCACGTATTGACCGTAGAACGACAGTGGCATCGGCAGACCGCCGATGTCGACCTGGCTGAACCCTTCATACAGACGGAATTCGTTGTTGGCCGAGTTGCCGTTGACCGCCAGCGCACACGGTGTGGACGTGCCGGTGCAGCGGCTGTCTTCGTCGTTCTGGTAGGCGTAGACGCTGCCCCCCAGGGTCACTTTCAGGTTGTCGGTGATGTTGAAACGGCTACCCAACTGGCCGGCGGTCAGACGCAGGTCGTGACGGAATTGCACGCCATCGCCGTCGACGTTGTCCTTGAGGTTGTAGTTACCCAGGCTGCCGAACAGTTCGGCGCTGCTGCCCAACGGGTATTTGTAGGTAACGGCCAGACCTTCCGGGTTGATGTCGCTGTCCCAGATCACGTCGCCCATGCTGACCCACGGCTGGAGCATCTTGCCGCCGATGATGTGCAGATTCTTGATCTGATCAGGGTGGTAGTCGATGTAGCCCAGGTCGAGCCAGATCTGCTTCTTGTCGAAGTAGTTGTCCTGGTCCTGGTTGGTCGAACGGGCATCGTCGCCGCCGCCGGTGGCGATGCGGATGCCGGTGTCGACTTGCGGGTTGATCTCGGTGTAGGCACCCAGGCGGGCACGGATACGCTGACGATCCTTGTCGCGGCCACCGTTGTTCGGCTCGCCGTCGATCTTGATGGTTTCCTGACGGATACGCACGTCGCCCTTGAACTGAGTCTTCGCGGCCCAGGCCAGTTTCTGGTCGAAGACGCTTTGTTCGTTGGTTTTCTTCGCAACGGCGGCGACTTGTTCGTTGGTCTCTTGCTGCGCCTGCTGCGCGATTTGCTGAGCCTTCTGATCCTTGGCCAGTTCAGTTTGCAGTTCGATGTACTGCGCCTGGGAAATGGAACCGTTAGCCTTGAGCATGTCGAGCAGTTTGGCGTCGACTGCAGCACTGGCCGGAACACTCATGGCCAGCAACAAGCCACCGCACAGGGCCGCCGCAGTTTTCGTGGAAGCAAGACGCATAGCAATCTCCGAAGATGAGAGGGGATGGCACAGCCATCCGGGGCACAACCGACGATTCGAACGTCGGAAAACAGTGTCCGGGTAGAACCCGGCGCTCTAAAAACAGGCGCCAGTATCGCGATGGTTTATGACAGAGCGGTGGCACAGTGATGGCAGGTTGATGACGATATCGATTGGCCCTGAACTATTGATCTAGAGCGGTGTCGGCCGATTGCGGGTGTGCAAAGCCGCGCAATCGGCGATACTCGCCGGGCACTGAAGTCCTGTTGTGGAGAGCTTGTTGATGCCGTTGCAACGCCTGCAAAACCTGTCTCAAATCGCTCCTGCAACCTGGGATGCACTGGTGCCTGAAACTCAGCCATTTCTGCGCCACGCCTTCCTCAGTGCGCTGGAAGACAGTGGTAGCGTTGGCCCCCACACCGGCTGGCAGCCGGAGCATTTACTGCACATCGAAGACGATCGCCTGATCGCCGCGTTACCCGGTTATCGCAAGTGGCATTCCTACGGCGAGTACGTGTTCGATCACGGCTGGGCCGACGCCTGCGCCCGGGCCGGCATCGATTACTACCCCAAGCTTTTGACGGCTGTGCCGTTCAGCCCGGTCAGCGGCCCGCGCTTGTTGGCGGCCAATGTCGAAGACGGTTTCGAATTGCTCAAGAGCCTGCCTGGTTACCTGGAGATCGAAGGGCTTTCCAGTGCGCACATCAATTTCACCGACGCTTTCACTGACGCCGCGATGGCCGAGCAACCGGGCTGGCTGCAACGGATTGGCTGTCAATATCACTGGCAGAATCGCGGTTATCGAGACTTTCAGGATTTCCTCGACGTGCTCAGTTCGCGCAAGCGCAAACAGATGCGCAAGGAACGCGAGCAAGTGGCGGGGCAGGGCTTTGAATTTGAGTGGCTGGAGGGGCGTGAGCTGGACGAGGCGCAATGGGATTTTGTTTACGCCTGCTACGCCAACACTTATGCGGTGCGGCGTCAGACGCCCTACCTGACGCGGGAGTTTTTCAGTCTGCTGGCCGAGCGCATGCCCGAGGCCATTCGCGTGGTGCTGGCCAAACAGGGCTCACGGCCCGTGGCGATGGCGTTCAGTCTGGTAGGTGGCGACAGTTTCTACGGGCGCTATTGGGGATGTCTGGCCGAGTATGATCGCCTGCATTTTGAAACCTGTTTTTATCAGGGTATGGATTACGCGATTGCCCAGGGTTATCAGCGTTTCGATGCTGGCGCCCAAGGCGAGCACAAGTTGATTCGCGGGTTCGAGCCGGTGATCACGCATTCGTGGCATTACTTGCTGCATCCGGGTCTGAAAGCAGCGGTGAAGGATTTCCTGCAACAGGAACGCGCCGGCATTCTTGCGTATGCCGAAGAAGCGAAAACAGCGTTGCCCTACCGCCAAACGTAGATCCCCTGTAGGAGCTGCCGAAGGCTGCGATCTTTTGATTTTGTTTTTTGAACATCAAGATCAAAAGATCGCAGCCTTCGGCAGCTCCTACAAAGGGATCTCAGGCACCCCTCAGGTTTCTTCCTTGCCCAGCCAGCGATAGATCCCGCCACCGACCACCGCGCCAATCAACGGCGCGACCCAGAACATCCACAACTGCGCAATCGCCCAGCCGCCGACCATCAGTGCCGGCCCGGTACTGCGCGCCGGATTCACCGAGGTGTTGGTCACCGGAATCGAGATCAGGTGAATCAGCGTCAGGCCCAGGCCGATGGCGATCGGGGCCAGCCCGGGAGGCGCGCGCTTATCGGTGGCACCGAGGATGATGATCACAAACATCCCGGTCATCACCACTTCACAGACAAAACCCGCCGCCATCGAATATTTGCCCGGCGAATGCTCGCCATAACCGTTGGAAGCAAGGCCTGCGGCGATGTCGAAACCTTCCTTGCCGCTGGCGATGTGGGCGATCAGCGCCGCCGCGAGAATCGCGCCGAGCACCTGCGCGATGATGTAGGCGGGCAACTCTTTGGCCGGAAACCGACCACCGACGAACAGGCCGACCGACACGGCCGGGTTGAGATGACATCCGCTGATGTGGCCAATGGCGAACGCCATGGTCAGCACCGTCAAACCAAACGCCAGGGCCACCCCCAGCACCCCGATTCCCAACGGTGTAGACGCGGCAATCACCGCGCTGCCGCAACCACCCAATACCAACCAGAACGTACCCAACAACTCAGTGACTGAACGTTTGAACAGAGACATGAGAGGCGTCCTTGATAGCCCTGCTATCGAGACTGCATCGAGTTGTGCGTCCTTGCAGACTTACGACAGGTTCCCATTCCGGAACCTTGGCTGAGTACAGCAGGCTTTCAACGGATTTCCAGCGACCACAAAAAAACCGCCAGCGCCCGTGGATGGCGGGCTGTGGCGGTGATCGTTCCCACGCTCTGCGTGGGAATGCTTCAAGGGACGCTCCGCGTCCAGGACGCGGAGCGTCACGGGCTGCGTTCCCACGCAGAGCGTGGGAACGATCTTGGAGGGATCAATCGATCCCGACAAACCCACCGGTCTGGTGCGCCCACAGCCGCGCATACAGGCCGCGATGGGCGAGCAGTTCGGCGTGAGTGCCGCTCTCGGCAATCTTGCCGTTCTCCAGCACCACCAGCCGATCCATGCGGGCGATGGTCGAGAGTCGGTGGGCAATCGCGATCACGGTTTTGCCCTGCATCAGGGTTTCCAGGCTTTCCTGAATCGCCGCTTCGACTTCCGAATCCAGTGCCGAGGTCGCTTCGTCCATGATCAGGATCGGCGCGTCCTTGAGCAGCACCCGGGCAATGGCGATGCGCTGACGCTGGCCACCGGACAATTTCACCCCGCGCTCACCGACATGCGCGTCAAACCCGGTACGCCCCTCAGCGTCCGACAACAGCGGAATAAACTCATCGGCGCGCGCCTTGTGCACCGCGTCCCACAACTCTGCATCGGTGGCGTCAGGCTTGCCATACAACAAGTTGTCGCGGATCGAACGGTGCAGCAGCGAGGTGTCCTGCGTGATCATGCCGATCCGCGCGCGCAGGCTTTCCTGGCCGACTTCGGCGATGTTCTGGCCGTCGATCATAATCCGTCCGCCTTCGACGTCGTACAGGCGCAGCAACAGGTTGACCAGTGTCGATTTACCCGCACCGGACGGCCCGATCAAACCGATTTTTTCGCCCGGTTTGATGTTCAGATTGAGGTCGCCAATGATCCCGCGCTTCTTGCCGTAGTGAAAATCCACGTGCTCGAAACGCACTTCGCCACGGGCCACGTCCAGTGGTTTGGCCTGCTCGTGATCGGTGACGCTGACCGGTTGCGAGATGGTGCGCAGACCGTCCTGGACCATGCCGATGTTTTCGAAAATGCCGGTGACCACCCACATGATCCAGCCGGACATGTTGACGATGCGAATCACCAGGCCCGTGGCCAGGGCGATCGCGCCGACAGTGATCAGTGACTGCGTCCACAGCCACAGGGCCAACGCCGTCGTGCCGACAATCAGCAAGCCGTTCATGGCGGTAATTACCACGTCCATGCTGGTGACGACGCGGCCGGCCATTTGCGCTTTGACGGTCTGTTCTTCGATGGCTTCCTTGGCGTAGTGCTGTTCGAAATTGGTGTGGGCAAACAGCTTCAGCGTGGCGATGTTGGTGTAGCCGTCGACGATGCGGCCCATCAGTTTCGAGCGCGCATCGGAGGCTTCCACCGAGCGCTCTTTCACGCGCGGAACGAAGTAATACAGCGCGCCGATGTAGGCGACGATCCACGTCAGCAGCGGGATCATCAGGCGCCAGTCAGCCTCGGCGAACAACACCAGCGAACTGATTGCGTAGATCACTACGTGCCACAGCGCATCCACCGCTTGCACCGCCGAATCACGCAGCGAGTTGCCGGTCTGCATGATGCGTTGGGCGATGCGCCCGGCGAAGTCGTTCTGGAAGAAATTCAGGCTCTGCTTGAGCACGTAACTGTGGTTCTGCCAGCGGATCATGCTGGTCATGCCGGGACTCAAGGTCTGGTGCACCAGCAAGTCGTGCAGGCCGAAGAAAATCGGTCGCAGCACCAGCGCAACCACCAGCATCCACGTCAGTTCGAGGGCGTGGTCGCTGAAGAAATTCGGGTTGGGCGTGCCTTGGGCCAGGTCGATGATGCGGCTCAGGTAACTGAACAGCGCGACTTCGATCAACGCGGCGAACAGGCCAACGACGAGCAGGGCGGCAAAACTCGGCCAGACCTGCTTGAGGTAATAGGTATAGAAGGGCAGAACGCGGTCCGGCGGAGACGCCGTCGGGGCTTCACGGAATATGTCGATCAGTTGTTCGAAACGGCGATAGAGCATCAGATAACCGCCCGGAGTACGGGCTCTCCTTTTATCGGTGTGAGCGGCGCGGGATCAGGCCCGCGCCGCTCGATACGCCCTGTACAGCTTAGTCGATGACTTTGGCCGACTTGATGAACACAGGGTCGGAAGGCACGTCTTTCATGCCGCTTTTGGTGGTGGTCGGCGAGTTGACGATGATGTCGACAACGTCCATGCCTTTGACCACTTTGCCGAATACTGCGTAGCCGTCGCCCTGGTCGAGGAAGTCGTTGTCCTTGACGTTGATGAAGAACTGGCTGGTCGCCGAATCAGGTACGGAAGTGCGAGCCATGGACAAGGTGCCACGAACGTTCGCCAGACCGTTTTTGTGTTCGTTCTTGATTGGAGCCTTGGTTTCTTTCTGCTGCATCTGTTGAGTGAAACCGCCGCCCTGGACCATAAAGCCCGGGATCACACGGTGGAAAATCGTGTTGTTGTAGAAGCCGCTGTTGACGTAATCGAGAAAGTTTTTGGTACTGATTGGTGCCTTGACCGGGTCCAGTTCGATTTCGATCTGGCCGTTGGTGGTGTCCAGCAGCACGTGCGGTGCTTTGGCCGGCGTGGCAGCCATCAGGTTGGCGGCAAACAGCACAGTACCAGCGGCGAGGGCGAGTTTTTTCAACATGGGTCAGTGATCCTGAGATTGAGTATCGGCTGCGGCGAGGAACTCCAGCAGCGTTTGGTTGAAGCGTTCGGGTTGATCCAGCGGGGTGGCGTGGCGCGAATCGGCGATCACCACCAGCCGCGCATTCGGCAGCAGTTTTACATAGGTTTCTTTCAGCGAGACGGGCGTGTAGTCACGGTCGGCGCTGATGACGAGCGTTGGACAGGACACTCGGGAAAGTCGTTCCTGAACGCCCCAGCCAACAATTGCATCGAAGCTGGCGAGATAAGCACGTTTGTCGTTTTTTGCCCAGCGTTCGGCCATTTTCTGCCGCAGATCGGCTTGTTCCGGCTTGGGAAAAAGTTTGCTGCCAAGGGCTTTGCCGATGGTCGCGAGGCTGAGCACGCGCATCAGGCTCCAGCGTTTGAACCACTGCCAGTAGTCGTCGCGGCTGCGTATTTTGACCTCGGGCGCGCTGTTGACGATGGTCAGACTCTTGAGCAGATGAGGCTGATCGACGCCGAACTGGAAGCCGATCATGCCGCCCATCGACAGCCCGACATAATGCACCGGGCCAAGGTTCAGATGCTCGATCAGGGCAAGCACATCGGCACTGAAACCGGCAATGCTGTAGCGCTCGCGCGGTTTGTCCGAGCGCCCGTGACCGCGAATATCCGGGACGATCACCCGGTAATGCGCGGCCAGTGCCGGGATCTGCATTTCCCAGTCCTGCGTGCTCGAACCGAGCCCGTGAACCAGTAGCAACGGCGTGCCGTGGCCATATTCCTCGTAGTGCAAATTGCAACCATCGTGCTCGAAATACGCCATCGGTGAACTCCGTGTCAGGCTTGTTCAGGGGCGGCGAACGGTGCGTCCAGCGGCAAGGTGTCGAAGGTGCGCAGCAGTTCGATGAGGATTTGTGTGGCCGGGCCCAAGGGTTTGTCCTTGTTCGAATACAGATAGAAGCTGGAGTTGCGGTTGCCACCCCTGTCCAACGGTAGCAGCTTGAGCGAGCCATCTTTCAGTTCGCGTTCGATCATATGCCGGGGCAACCAGGCAAAACCGAGGCCGCTGCTGACAAAAGTGGCGGCCGTGGCAAGGCTGCCGACCGTCCAGCGCTGCTCGGCGCCGAGCCAGCCAACGTCCCGTGGTTGCTGACGACCCGAGTCGCGAATCACCACCTGCATCTGGGTTTCCAGATCCTGAAAGCTCAATTCGCGGTTGAGCCGATGCAGCGGGTGATCGGGGTGGGCGACGGCGACGAATTCGACGTCGCTCAATTCCGCACCGAGGTAACCGGGAATGCTCAGGCCAGTGATGGCCAGATCGGCCACGCCTTCAAGCAGCACTTCCTCGACACCCGACAACACTTCCTCACGCAGACGCACGCGACAGCCGCGACTCTGCGGCATGAACGCGGTCAGTGCGCGGACGATGCGTGCGCTCGGGTAGGCCGCATCGACCACCAGCCGTACTTCGGCTTCCCATCCTTGCTCCATGTGATGAGCAAGGTCTTCCAGCTGACTGGCCTGTTTCACCAGTTGCCGCGAGCGGCGCAGCAGCACACCGCCGGCTTCGGTGAGTACGGCTTTGCGCCCGTCGATGCGCAGCAACGGCACGCCGAGCTGGTCCTGCATGCGGGCGACGGTGTAGCTCACCGACGATTGCGAACGGTGCAGGGCCTCCGCCGCTTGGGCGAATCCGCCGTGGTCGACCACGGCCTGCAATGTTCGCCATTGATCCAGGGTCACGCGGGGCGCTTTCATCAATAGCTCCTCTTGTCCTAAGCTGGCCGTCCCTCATGGAGACTGCCGAATGAAAAAATTCTGTTGTGTGGTGCTGGCGCTGCTTCCGCTGACTGCTTTTGCTTACCCGATCGATGTGCAGAAAGACCTCAACGGCATGAAGATCGACTACGAGACCTTCGACACCGATAACGACATCGGCTCGATTCGGGTGGCCAACTACGGTGACGTCGATGCGACGTGCAAAGCAGTGTTCAGCAATGGCCCGGAAGCACCGCGAACCCGCACGATCGAAGTGGCGGCGGGCAAACATAAAAACGCCACAGCCAAGTTCACCCGCGAGATCATCAAGCTGCGCATCAAACTGACCTGCACCCCGAAATAACATCGATCCCTGTAGGAGTGAGCCTGCTCGCGAAGACGTAGTGTCAGTCCACACATTCCTTGACTGACATACTGCTTTCGCGAGCGAGCTCGCTCCCACATGTTCCAGGTGCATATAAACGAATTATTCGATGCTTTGCAGCAATTATTTGCGCTTTTTCATCGATTCAACTCTGTTTAACCTTCACTCCATCGACCTACAACATTCTCGGATGGAGGCTACACACCATGTCCCGCGTTCTGATCATCGAAAGCAGCGCCCGCCAGCAAGACTCGGTATCCCGTCAACTGACCCAGACCTTTATCAGTCAGTGGAAAGCGGCGCACCCGGCCGATCAGATCACCGTACGTGACCTCGCCGTGAACCCGGTGCCACACCTGGACATCAATCTGCTGGGTGGCTGGATGAAGCCTGCCGAGCAGCGCAACGCCAACGAGCAATCGTCGCTGGATCGTTCCAACGAATTGACCGATGAGTTGCTCGCCGCCGATGTACTGGTGATGGCGGCGCCGATGTACAACTTTGCGATCCCGAGCACCCTCAAGGCCTGGCTCGACCACGTGCTGCGTGCCGGTGTGACTTTCAAGTACACCGAAACCGGCCCGCAAGGCCTGCTCAGCGGCAAACGTGCCTACGTGCTCACCGCTCGCGGCGGTATCTACGCCGGCGGCCCGGCGGACCATCAGGAACCGTACCTGCGTCAGGTCATGGGCTTCATCGGCATCAACGACGTGACGTTCATTCACGCCGAGGGCATGAACCTCGGTGGCGACTTCCAGGAGAAGGGCTTGAATCAGGCCAACGCCAAACTGTCCCAGGTCGCTTGATAGGTTAATCCCCAGATAATCGCCGATTGTTTAAGTGACCTGGCGCAACCCCTTCAAGGCTCTACGCGCATCGAACCTCCCTTTGCACTTGTTGCTCCTGAGTGCTGTAGCCCGATTGAACGCATTAGCGAGATCGGGCTTTTTTTTGCCTGGGATTCACCGATCCCCTGTAGGAGCTGCCGCAGGCTGCGATCTTTTGATCTTGTTTTTTAAAATCAACATCAAAAGATCGCAGCCTTCGGCAGCTCCTACACGGGGATTTGTGTTGGTTGCGGAATCGAAAAACCGCTATCGTCGCCGCCATTCGATTTCGAGGCGAGCATGGGCTATCTACTTTTTGTCACGCTGATCCAGGCGTTTTCCTTCAGTCTGATCGGCGAATACCTGGCCGGCCACGTCGACAGTTACTTCGCGGTGCTGGTGCGTGTAGTGCTGGCCGGGCTGGTGTTCATTCCTTTGACCCGCTGGCGCTCGGTGGAACCTTCGTTCATGCGCGGCATGCTGGTGATCGGCGCGTTGCAGTTCGGCGTGACCTACGTCTGCTTGTACCTCAGCTTCCGCGTGCTGACGGTGCCGGAAGTGTTGCTGTTCACCATCCTCACGCCGCTGCACGTGACGCTGATCGAAGATGCGCTGAACCGCCGCTTCAACCCGTGGGCGCTGATCGCCGCGCTGGTGGCGGTGAGCGGGGCAGCGGTGATTCGCTTCGACAGCTTCAGTCCGGACTTCTTCATGGGTTTCCTGCTGCTGCAACTGGCCAACTTCACCTACGCCGCAGGGCAGGTGATGTACAAGCATCTGGTGGCGAAACACCCGAGTAATCTGCCGCATTACCGGCGTTTCGGCTTTTTCTACCTCGGCGCATTGGCGGTGGTGCTGCCGGCATTCCTGATGTTCGGCAAAGCCAACTTCCTGCCGGAAGCCCCGTTGCAGTGGGGCGTGTTGCTGTTCCTCGGCCTGGTCTCGACCGCACTGGGCATGTACTGGTGGAACAAGGGCGCGTGCATGGTCAACGGCGGCACGCTGGCGGTGATGAACAATCTGCATGTGCCGGTGGGGTTGCTGCTGAATCTGCTGATCTGGAACCAGCATGAGGAACTGGGACGGTTGTTCCTTGGTGGCAGCGTCATCCTTGCTGCCGTATGGATCAGTCGACTGGGCATCCGCCGCACTGCATGAACCCATGTAGGAGCTGCCGCAGGCTGCGATCTTTTGATCTTTAAGGTCAAAAGATCGCAGCCTGCGGCAGCTCCTACACGGGAATCGTGGGTTACATCAGGTGTTTCTGCGGTTCAGGGATGCTGGCCGCGCCGAGCACCGCCGGCAGCAACCCGGAACGCAAATCCCCACCACTCGGCTGCTGATACAGACTCAGCCCAAACTCCGGCAGCACCGCCAGCAGATAATCAAAAATATCCCCCTGAATCCGCTCGTAATCGGCCCACGCGGTGGTACGGGTGAAGCAGTAAATCTCCAGCGGAATGCCCTGCGCGGTGGTCTGCATCTGGCGGACCATGCAGGTCATGTTCGGCTGAATCTCCGGATGGCTCTTCAGATACGCCAGCGCATAGGCGCGGAACGTGCCGATGTTGGTCATGCGCCGACGGTTGGCCGCCATCGCCGCAACATTGCCCTGGGCCTCGTTCCATGCCTTGAGCTCGGCTTTCTTGCGGCTCATGTAGTCGGTCAGCAGGTGCACCTGCGAGAGCTTTTCTTCTTCGTCATCACGGATGAAACGCACGCCGCTGGCGTCGATGAACAGGCTGCGCTTGATCCGTCGCCCGCCCGATTGCTGCATGCCGCGCCAGTTCTTGAATGACTCGGACATCAGCCGCCAGGTCGGGATCGAGACGATGGTCTTGTCGAAATTCTGCACCTTGACCGTGTGCAGGGTGATGTCGACCACGTCGCCGTCGGCGCCGACCTGCGGCATCTCGATCCAGTCGCCGACGCGCAACATGTCGTTGCTGGTCAACTGCACGCTGGCAACGAATGACAGCAGCGTGTCCTTGTAGACCAACAGAATCACCGCTGACATCGCACCCAGACCGGACAGTAGCAACAGCGGAGAGCGGTCGATCAGTGTGGCGACGATGATGATCGCGCCGAACACGTACAAAACCATTTTCGCCAGCTGCACGTAGCCTTTGATCGAGCGCGTACGGGCGTGTTCGGTTCGTGCATAGATGTCGAGCAGGGCATTGAGCAGGGCGCTGACCGCCAGCAACAGGAACAGAATGGTGAACGACAGCGCCACATTGCCGAGGAAGGTCATGGCGGTCTTGCTCAGTTCCGGTACCAGGTGGAGGCCGAACTGAATGACCAGCGACGGCGTCATCTGCGCCAGGCGCTGAAACACCTTGTTGTGGCGAAAGTCATTGATCCAGTGCAGCGCCGGCTGGCGGCCGAGCATGCGGCTGGCGTGCAGGATCAGATAACGTGCCACTCGTCCGAGTACCAGCGCGAACACCAGCAACACCGTCAGGGCGAGGCCGGCCTGCAACAGTGGATGCTGTTCGAGAGTGCCCCAGAGGTCCTGGGCGTTGAGCCAGAGCTGTTTGAAATCCATATGAGCAACGATTCTTCTGTAAGACGCGATGGGCGATTAGAGCATTTAAGACGCCGTGTATTACCGTTGGAGACAAATCGAGCAACAAAAAAGCCACTGATTACGTCCGTTTGCATAAAGAAACTCGGCCTGAGCGCTCGAAACCGGTAACCTATGCAGCTGTTTTTTTGCATATCTTCGAGGTAGCACCCGTGTTTTCCCAATTCGCCCTGCACGAACGCCTGCTTAAAGCTGTGGCCGAGCTGAAATTTGTCGAGCCAACGCCTGTGCAAGCCGCGGCCATTCCGCTGGCGCTCCAAGGGCGTGATCTGCGGGTGACGGCGCAAACCGGTAGCGGCAAAACCGCCGCTTTCGTTCTGCCAATCCTCAATCGCCTGATCGGCCCGGCCAAGGTCCGCGTCAGCATCAAGACGCTGATCCTGCTGCCGACCCGCGAGCTTGCCCAGCAGACGCTGAAGGAAGTTGAGCGCTTTTCGCAGTTCACTTTCATCAAATCCGGCCTGATCACCGGCGGTGAAGACTTCAAGGTCCAGGCCGCGATGCTGCGCAAGGTGCCGGACATCCTTATCGGTACCCCGGGCCGGATGATCGAGCAACTCAACGCCGGTAACCTCGACCTCAAAGAAGTCGAAGTGCTGGTGCTCGACGAAGCCGACCGCATGCTCGACATGGGCTTCGCCGAAGACGTGCAGCGTCTGGTCGACGAATGCCCGAACCGTCAGCAGACCATGCTGTTCTCCGCCACCACCGGCGGTTCCGGTCTGCGCGACATGATCGGCAAGGTGTTGAACAACCCTGAGCACTTGCAGCTCAACGCGGTCAGCCAACTGAACTCGACCACCCGTCAGCAGATCATCACCGCCGACCACAATCAGCACAAAGAGCAGATTGTGAACTGGCTGCTGGCCAACGAGACCTATCAGAAGGCCATCGTTTTCACCAACACCCGCGCCATGGCCGACCGCATCTATGGCCGCCTGGTAGCTCAGGAATACAAGGCGTTCGTGCTGCACGGCGAGAAAGACCAGAAGGATCGCAAACTGGCGATCGACCGTCTGAAGCAGGGCGGCGTGAAGATTCTGGTCGCTACCGACGTCGCGGCCCGTGGTCTGGACGTGGATGGTCTGGATCTGGTGATCAACTTCGACATGCCACGCAGCGGCGACGAATACGTGCACCGCATCGGCCGTACTGGCCGCGCCGGTAACGACGGTCTGGCAATCTCGCTGATCTGCCACGGCGACTGGAACCTGATGTCGAGCATCGAGCGCTACCTGAAGCAGAGCTTCGAGCGCCGCACCATCAAGGAAGTCAAAGGCACCTACGGCGGACCGAAAAAGGTCAAGGCTTCGGGCAAAGCCGTTGGCGTGAAGAAGAAAAAGACTGACGCCAAAGGCGACAAGAAGAAAACCGCCGCCAAGACGCCGACCAAGCGCAAGAGCGCCAACCGTCCGAAGCCGGACTCGTTGGTCAGCAGCGATGGCATGGCGCCGCTCAAGCGCCGCAAGCCGGCAGAGCCTGCGGCTGAGTAAGCTTTTCAGGCGTGCATAAAAAACCCGGACAGTGTCCGGGTTTTTTTTCGTCCATCAGTTGCCGAGCTGGCCACTGGTGTCGGCGTCAAAGCGCCGCTTGGCCTGATCGGCCGCCGGCTTCAACTGCGCCAGCAACGCAGCTTCGCTGTACAACCCGGGGCTCGCCAGTTCCTTGGGCGTCGGCTCGATCGGGATCAGCACATCTTCGCCATCGGCGTGCAGCCATATCGCCACAACGTGCAGCGCCGAGACAAACAACACACGCAGTTCGACGGTTTTACCCTTTAGCTGCGACGCCTGTTCTGCCAGTTTCAGCGCGCCGACGGTGGCAGCGGCAAGGTTGCCGTGATTGAGCGAGGCGAACTCGACATGCCCGCGCACCTCGGCCAACTGCGCATCGGCAATCGTCACGCCATCGGCAAACACCAGGTAATGCCAGTCGCCGAGACGGGCCTCTTTCAGGCCTTTGCCGTGGCTCAGGTCATCCAGACTGAGCGAATAGCCACGGTAGGCCTCGCTGAGGCTGATCTTTGCCGGCGCCGCGTTGGCGAACTGCCGGTTGGCGCCAAAACCCTGGGTTTGCAGCGCGGCTTGCAGCGCTGGGCGCAAGGTCAGTACGCCATTGGAAGGCGCCTTTGGATAAGTCAGTTGCATGATGTCGCCCTCCTAGTTTTTTACCGTGAAGTAAGTGTGAGTCCAGTTGCCGCCGCCGTTGTAGGCGCGGGGAAAGGCATTCAGCGCACGGGTCGAATAGCCGTAGATCGAGTCCGCAACCAACACGTAATCGCCGTTGGTGCCGTAAATCGTCAGGAAATGCGCACCGCCGCCGTACCAGGCGCAACGCAGGCCGACCGGGCGGCCCATGCTGATCTGGTTCTGGATGGCCGACATCTGCAGCGAGCCCTGATTCATGCCGTTGTAGCTGCGGGTGGTTTGCAGGGCGGAATCCAGATAGCCGTAAACGTTGCATGGGCCCGGTTGATTGCAGCAGTTGCGGTCGAGTTGGGTGCTGGCCACGCCGCACTGCGTCCAGTTGCCGGTGCCGTAATAGTTGCCGACCGAGGCGGAAACGGCGGCCCAGCACCAGTTGGTCTGGGTTTGTTGCTGCATGTTGAAGTTCAGGCTGCCAGCGGCAAGCGCGCTGGCATGTTCGGCCGCTTCGACTTCGACCAGTTGTGGGTCGAGCAGATGGCCGATGAGGCACCTTGGCAGTGATTCACTGGTAAAGGGTCTTGCTTCAGTGGTTAACATTTTCAATCCTCCATGAATGAAAACAAGCGTCCCGCTTGTAAGGGTGTTGCCGAGCGATCGGCGCTTGAGGGTTGCCATCTCCGATGGCGGTTGCCGATCTCTTTGCTCGATGTAACCGTAGATGCGGATATGCGTTTGTGCAAATAAATAAATGCATTTGTGCATTTATAAAGGCAAAAGATCGCAGCCTGCGGCAGCTCCTGCAGGGTTTGATGTAGGAGCTGCCGCAGGCTGCGATCTTTTGCTTCTAGCTTTCGGCTTTCTTTTCGGCGGTACCCAACTCTTTCAACCGCTGATCAATCAGCTGGCACTTGTCCGGCAAATCCTTGCTGGCCGTGCCCAGATCCATCTTCTGCAACTCGGCGTTGATCTCTTTGGCCTTGGCCGGATTCTGTTCGGTGAGCTTGGCGACTTCCTTGGCCAGTTGTTCACGTTTGGCAGTCGCCTCTTCCGGCGTACAGGCCCAGACGGGCAGGGCGCAAGCGAGGGTGGCGGCAAGGGTGAGCTTGATCAGGGTTTTCATCGGGGCAGGCCTCAGTTCCGGTTAAGGCGGGTTAACCGGTTGAGGCCAGGAGAGGGCGAAAAGTTCATTGCTCATCACTCAGAGTGACAGCAACTCGACCTGGAATCGCCTTCATAACGATCATGATGCCGCACCCACTCCATGATCTCGTCCTCATTGCGGCCCTTGGGCGTCAGGTCGAGGTAGTTGTAGGCGCCGACCAACATGTCCAGGCCACGGGCATAGGTTGAATAGGTGTGGAAGATGTCGCCCTTTGAGTCGCGATAAAACACGCTCAGCCCCGGCATTTCCTCCTCGGCGCTGTCAGTCTTTTCGTAGTTGTACGTAGCCTTTCCCGCCGCGACATCTTCTGCCCGGGCGCAAACCCCGAAGTCATAATTGAAGTCGCAACCCTCTGACGACACCCAATCAAACTTCCAGCCCATGCGCCGTTTAAAGTCTTGAAACTCGTTGAAGGGGGCGTGAGAAACAGCCACAACGGCGATGTCGTGATGGGCCAGATGCTGGTTGGCGCCATCAATGTGGTCGCTGAGGAACGAGCAACCCTGGCAGCCTTCCTCCCAGTCTTTGGCAAACATGAAGTGGTAAACGATCAACTGGCTGTGTTTGCCGAACAGGTCAGCCAGTTTCATTTCGCCGTTCGGGCCTTGAAAATGGTAATTCTTGTCGACCTTCACCCATGGCAACGCGCGACGTTCAGCACTAAGGCGGTCGCGCTCCTGAGTGAAGGCTTTTTCGTGGGCAAGGTGTTGTTTACGGGCGGCGAGCCATTCTTCGCGCGATACCACCGGATGATTCTCAGCGTTCATGATGATTTCTCCTGCGGGATTGAAGCCTGTTTCAGACTAGTCGTTTAACCCTGCGCAGGATCGACAGACCGCCGGTCGGTCGGCTCGGAAAATGCCGCTGAACGGCTGCGAGCCGCTCCGGTCACAACCTATGAACGCGGCATAAATCACGCGCACCGGAGGTTGTATCAGGATGACGACTTATAACTGGGATTTGATTGAACGCTTGCTGCACGAAGTGCAGAACAGTGCCGGCCACAGTTTCGCACCACGGGCTTATGCCGAAGACTATGCGGCGGCGAAAGCCAGTGCGGGCGAGCCGATCGAGAACCTTGATCACTTGAAAACGCTGGCCTGCGATTATGAGCGTTTGCTGCTCTTGCGCGGTTACATCGCACCGCGTCCGGATGAAGAGGGCAGCACGGGCAACAATTTTGTCCTGACGCCGCGCGGTTCAAGCCTGCTGAGCCTGATCGACAGCAGCATTCCCGGCAACGACCATCCGCGTCAGGTGCTGGATGAGCAGGAGGATGCGCTGGCCGAGGCAACCTTCGATGAAGTGGCGTCTAAAGCCCAGATCGCCTGATCCTCCACAGGGCAAAAGATCGCAGCCTTCGGCAGCTCCTATAGAGATCGGTGTAGGAGCTGCCGAAGGCTGCGATCTTTTGATCTTCTAATTCTGCTTCGCAGCCTTCAGGCATTTGAGCTCATTGAAGTCTTTGCGCACGCCCTCGATCTTCTTCAACAACCGCTGACGCTGTTGCGGCGTACTTTCGGCCATCAGGTCCACCGCCAGCGAGCGTCCCTGCGCCTCGGTATCGGCGAAGGCCTTGCGGTAATCCGCTGTCCATAAGCTCTCGCGATTGACCAGAAGCGTCTCGATTCTCTGTGGGAATTCGGGACTTTTACGTTGCGCCACGGCAGCACTGAACTGTTTCTGCCAGTGGGCGCGATTGGCGATCCATTGCGTGTACTGATCGCCCAGGGCGGTCGACCACGCCATGACCCGCTGCTCTTGCGTGGCGCTCAAGGGACCGAGCCAGTCGTTCAGGCGTTTGACCATTCGCGCGCCACGCTCGGCAATCTGTTGATCGAGCGGTGGTTTCAGGTATTCCTGCTGGCGCTTGCGCAAATCCTTGGCAAACGCGTCATTCATTTCCGCCACCTGTTTGTCGTCCAGACCTTGCAACAGTTCGACGGCGGACGGAGTGATCTCCCGCGCCGTTTCGGCGATGGCCTGCTTGGCCTCTACCGTGCGGGCCTGCAATGCGGCATCGGTGACCCGATTGGTTTCGACCATTGTCTGCAGGCGATCAAGCCAGTCCAGGTAGCCCGGCAATTGCGTGGTGCAATGCCAGCTCAGATGGTCCTTGAGGCGTTCGTTGAACCAGTCTTTCTGCTCGCCGTTCATGTCCAGGTAATCGCCGAGCGTCCATGGAATGATCACGTCGAGGTTGCGATAGGCCAGGCCGACGCGACTGCAAGCGCCGAGGGCGAGAGTGAAAATCAGTAGTGCGGCGATGTGTTTGAACCAGCGAGACATGGGCGAATCCTTGCGTAAGCCTGGCTTCGAGGGGCTGATTCCTATGTGAACGCAGAATGAACCCGGCAGTTCAGCCGATCAATAGAACGCGCGTTCAGCCTTCAGGGTGACGAGGCCGTCGCACTGACTGTTGTGCCCGGAATAGGCCGAACAATCGCTGCCGCTGAGGCTGGAGTTGCTGTAGATCAGGTCGAGATCGACGCCCATGAATGGCCGGGACAATTTCACTGACCAATCGGTAAAACTGCCGACATAACCACCGTCCACAGCCACCGGCGTGTTCAGTTGGTGGGTGGTGTATTTCATGCTGACGCCGATGCCGAATGGTTGATTACCGCCAAGATCGGCAAACAAGGTGTTGTTCTGTTTATCCGGGTCGTTGCTGAAGGCCACGCCGAAGCGGCTGCCGAGCAGGGTCAAACCGCCGAACAGCTCCTGGCTGTCGAGAGTGTCCACCTTGGGATAGCTGTAGTGGATCATCCCGACTTCGTAACCGAGGGTCTGATCGAAAGGCTGTTTAAAGCCGACGTAGGAGTCGATCTCGAGGTTCTTGCCCGGCGAGATGCCCATGCTCGGTGCGTACTGGCCGACGTAGATGCCGCTGTCGTGGCTCAGGTCGAGGCCGCCATGGAACGAGCCGACTGCCGCCGGTTTGACCAGGCCCTGGGCCATGCTGCGGGTGGGGGTGGTGCCAAGTTTGAGATCGAAGTCGCCGAGTTCACGCTGGAAAATTTGCGCGTGCGCGGTCGCGCAAGCCAGCAGGCCTACAAGTGATAAACAGGAAAATTTGCGCATGCGTCACTCCATGAACAGCGAGGGCAGGGCGGCGGGCCTGCTGAAACGCTTGATCTAGACGCGTGCAAGGATACCGGCGAATGCTCGGCATTGATGGCCGTTCGTCGATTTACCAGGGTTTTGTTTAAAAAGAAGGGGGTGTTGCGCGGTGCCAGTCCAGGCGCTTCGAAGCTCAAAGCGCCTCTGGACGGGTGTAAAACCGGGTGTTACTTCTTGCCCAGGCTGATCTGCTTGGACGGGCCGAATGTCTGGCCACTGACGCCTTTGGCAATTTGCTGGATCTCGCCGCCAGACTTGAGGAACGCTGCGATCTGATCGTTGATCGATTCGCTGGTTTCAACGGCTGGAGCTGGCTTTGCTTTGCTGGTGGATGCTTTTACACGCATGGCGGCCATTAACCTGTAGAAAAGTAACTCGGCCAGGCATCGTACAGGAATAACTTGACAATTGCTTGGTAAATATCCCCCGGAATAACCCACTGCTGTGCTGCATTATTCTCGATTCAATATTCGAAATATCCGGCTAACCTGCTGTTTTAAATAAGAACATTAATGTGCGGGGGCATTGGAATGTTCAACCGTCAGCGGTCGAGCCTGCCTGACGAGCGGCACCTCAGCCCAGGCGCAAACAAGGAAAATCAAGGCGTTGCGCCGATTTTCCACCTGTGCCGATCTGCCGCCCGACGGCCAGGCCAAAAACGGGTAGAATGCCGCCCACGCAATGAGGGTTCTGGAAATGGCTTTAGTCGGGCGTTACAACAGTTTGCAAGTGGTTAAACACACTAACTTCGGTTTATATCTGGACGGCGGTGCTGACGGCGAGATTCTTTTGCCTAATCGTTATATTCCGAAAGATATTCCTACCGAAGATGAAGATTGGCTCAACGTATTTGTTTATCTGGACAGCGAAGACAAACTTCTCGCCACCACGGAAAAACCAAAAGTTCAGGTCGGCGAATTTGCCAGTCTGAAAGTCGTTGAAGTAAACAGCATCGGTGTGTTCCTCGATTGGGGGCTGCCGAAGGATCTGTTGCTGCCGTATTCCGAAGAAAAGCGCCAGATGACCGCCGGCGAATACTGCGTGGTGCACGTCTACCTCGACAAGCACACCCGCCGCATCACCGCCACTGCGCGTCTGGATCGCTACCTCGACAAGACCCCGGCGAACTACAGCCCGGGTCAGGAAGTTGATCTGCTGGTTGCCGAAGCCACCGACATGGGCTTCAAGGCGATCATCAACAACAAGCATTGGGGTTTGATCCACAAGAATGAAATCTTCAAGTTCATGCGCGCCGGCATGAGCGAGAAAGGCTACATCAAGGAAATCCGTGCCGACGGCAAGATCGCCTTGAGCCTGCAACCGGTTGGCCAGGAAGCGGCCAGCAGCCTGAACTCGAAGATCCTCAGCAAATTGCGCGACAACAGCGGCACGTTGCCGGTCAGTGACAAGAGTGATCCGGCGTTGATCAGCAGTCTGTTTGGCGTCAGCAAAGGCAACTTCAAGAAGGCCATCGGCTCGCTGTACAAGGAAGGCAAGATCGTCATTCACGCTGATCGCATTGAACTAACCTGAGACACCGCTGGCCCCATGTAGGAGCTGCCGAAGGCTGCGATCTTTTGAACTTGAAGATCAATAGATTGCAGCCTTCGGCAGCTCCTACATGAGGGCGGGTGTGATGAAGAAAACTCTGGTTGCCTATGTTGCGACGTTGATTGCGTTTCTGCTGCTCGACGGCCTCTGGCTCGGCCTGTTGATGGCGCCGACCTATCGCGAACTGCTCGGTTCGCTGATGCTCGAAAAACCGCTGCTGGTACCCGCAGCGGTTTTTTATTGCCTGTATGTTTTTGGCTGCGTGGTGTTTGTGGTGCTGCCGGCCGTGACGTGGCAATGGGCGGCGAAGCGGGGCGCGTTGTTAGGGCTGGTAGCTTACGGCACGTATGACCTGACGAACTTGGCAACATTGCGAGGGTGGTCGGTGCAGGTGACGTTGATGGATTGGGCGTGGGGGACGTTTGCTACTGCTGTGGCTTGTAGCGTTGGGTTCTTGTTGGCTAAACGACTGAATTCAGATCCATGAGCCGGGTTGATTGAACTGACGCCATCGCTGGCAAGCCAGACTCCCACAGGGTTTTGTGTTGAACAAAGAATCAGTGAGCAACCCCGGTTCCTGTGGGAGCTGGCTTGCCAGCGAATGGCTGCGCAGCCGACAGCCATCCACTGCTGCAGCCACTGAAGAAACAAATGTCTTTTCCAGACGGCTTTTTCCGCCCGACTGATTGATAATCCTCGGCACTGTTTTCTGACCATTGGATGGCCTGCCATGTTGTGTGTGTTCGAGGTGTTGCGATGAGTGTCGAGCGGCGCAACGTCGACCGTTTTGCCCTGCAAGTGATGATCGGTTTGTGCCTGATCTGGGGCGTGCAGCAGGTGATGATCAAATGGGCGGCACCGGACATCGCGCCTGTCATGCAAGCGGCCGCGCGCTCGGGGATCTCTGCGTTGCTGGTGGGGTTGCTGATCTGCTGGAAGGGCGGCTGGGATCAGGTTGGCGTGACCTGGCGTGGCGGGCTGCTGGCCGGTGCGTTGTTCGGTCTGGAGTTCTTCTTCATCGCCGAAGGTTTGCAACTGACTACCGCCGCGCACATGTCGGTGTTCCTTTACACGGCGCCGATTTTCACCGCGCTGGGTGTGCATTTCCTGTTGGCCAGCGAGCGCCTGCGGCCGTTGCAATGGTTGGGGATTCTGCTCGCGTTTATCGGCATTGCGATTGCTTTCGCGGGCGGCGTGTCCTGGGACAACCTTGATCGGCGCATGCTTCTGGGCGATGCCTTTGGTGTATTGGCCGGTGCCTGCTGGGGCGCAACCACGGTGGTGGTGCGCGCCTCGCGATTGTCGGAAGCGCCGGTGACGTTGACCCTGTTTTATCAGTTGATCGTCGGTTTCCTCGGCCTGCTGTTGATCGCGCTCTTCAGCGGCCAGATCACTCATGTCAGCCTCACCACTGTGGCGGTCGCGAGTGTGCTGTTCCAGGGGCTGGTGGTGTCGTTCTTCAGTTACCTGGTCTGGTTCTGGTTGCTGCGCCGGTATCTGGCGGCCAACCTGGCGGTCTTCTCGTTTATGACGCCGCTGTTCGGCGTGACCTTTGGTGTGATCCTGCTGGGCGAACAGCTGAGTGTGAACTTCATCATCGGCGCGGTGCTGGTGTTGCTCGGCATCACCTTAGTCAGCGCCGAGCAGTGGCTGCGCCGGCGTTTGCGCAAAGCGCTCGGCCAACGTTAGTCGATTGCATTGCCAGTCCGCCGGCAATCAGCAAACCGCTGCCGGCGATCACCAATGCCGGCTGCAAACCGCCGCTGAAATGGCTGCTCAACGCCGCCAGCAGCGGGCCGCTGAGTTGGCCTACCGCGAAACACGCGGTGAGCATGCCGGCATTGCGCTGTGTGGCGTGAGGCGCCAGTTCCCGCGAGCGCTGCATCACCAGTTGCATGCAGGCCAGAAACGGCGTGCCACACAAGAGCACACCCAACGCCAGGCCGAGGCCGCTGCCCAACAGACAGGCAAACACACCGGCCGCTTGCAGCCACAACGTCGCCATCAACCAATGCCTTGTGGTCTGTGGATCGTGGCGCCGCAGGCTCACCAGCAACACTCCAATCGCGGCGCCAAGACCGAAGCATGGCCAGAACAGATCCGCCTGCCATTGCCCGTGAAACTGCACGTTGGCCATTTGCGAGAGGAAGGTCGCCGGGATGATGTAGCCGACGCCGTACAGTGCATAGATCACGGCCAACCGCGCAATGCCTCGATTCGATGGTTTGACTGCCGCCGCAGTTACCGTAACCGTTGCAACGGGCGTTGGCAGAAGCCGCCACACGCCCAGCATCATCACCAACGCAGCCGCAGCGTAAATCAGCCACAACGTCGCAGACGTCTGCTGCAGCAGATGTGAGACCAGTGCCAACAACCCCGTCAGAAAAATCCCCAGACCCGGCCCGGCAAATACCAGAGCGCCCCAGCGTGCACGGCCCGCTGCCGCTGCCAGCGGTTGACTCAACGCCGTGATCATCACCAACACCCAGGCACTCGCCACGCCGGTGCCGAAGCGCAGCACAAGATGCGACCAGAACCCTTCAGCCCAGAACGACGCCAAGGTCAGTAGTACGCACAACCACAAGCCGCCGTGCAGACGGCGTTGCACCTGCTGCGGGCGATGCGCAAACATCGCGTCCACCGCGCCGAGCAGATAACCGAGGTAGTTGGCCGCCGCAATCAGACCGGCGGCCGTCAGGTCGATCTGCCCTTCACTGAGCAGGTGTGGCATTTGCGGGGTGAGGGCGAAACGCCCGATGCCCATGGCCATCATCAGGGCCACGAAGCAGGCGGATAAGCGAATCAGTGGCGACATGGTCGGGATTCCGTTGAAGGATCAATGACCGTCAGGCTAGGACTGATTGACTTTCTTTAAAATTGAATAATAGTGAGTAACTTGTTCTGTTCTGGAGAAAGGCTGTGGAGTTCAGTCAACTGCGGATCTTTCAGGCCGTGGCCGAAGAGGGGTCAATTACCCGCGCCGCCGAACGCCTGCATAGGGTGCCGTCGAATCTGTCGACCCGGCTTAAGCAGCTCGAAGAGCAACTGGGCGTCGAGCTATTCGTCCGTGAGCGTCAGCGTTTGCAACTGTCGCCTGCAGGAAAAGTCCTGCTGGACTACACCGCCAGACTCTTCGCCCTGCGCGATCAGGCCAGCGCGGCGGTCATGGGTGGCAAGCCGGCCGGTGATTTTGCTTTGGGCACCATGTACAGCACGGCGGCGATCCACCTGCCGGCGTTGCTTGCGCAGTATCACAAGCGCTATCCGGCGGTGAATCTGCAGGTGCAGTCGGCCCCGAGTGGTGAGTTGTTGGAGGGGTTGCTGACCGGACGCCTGGATGCCGCGTTGGTCGATGGCCCACTGGAGTTGGCTGGCCTGGACGGTGTGCCGTTGTGCGAGGAACGACTGGTGTTGATCACGGAACCTGATCATCCGCCAGTACATGGCGCCCGGGACGTTGAAGGGCGGTCGGTGTTCACCTTTCGTCGCGGCTGTTCATATCGCATGCGTCTGGAGGCCTGGTTTTCGCACTACCACGCGACTATGGGCCGGGCGATGGAGATCGAGTCCTATCAGGGCATGCTCGCCTGTGTGATCGCCGGCAGTGGTGTGGCGCTGATGTCGGAGTCGATGCTGGCCAGTCTGCCGGGGCGCGAGAGCGTCGCCGCGCATCCGTTGGCCGAGCCATTTGTGGGTGCGACAACATGGCTCATGTGGCGCAAAGGCATGGTCGGCGCCAACCTCAATGCCTGGATCGAGGTGCAGCAGGCTGTCTATCCTGCGGCTCAGATCGAAACCCGCGAAACCGCCTGAACCAATGCCGACGATTTCTGTTCAATTCAGTAACAGATCATTGCGGATTTGGCTGAGCATTGCGTAGGACTTCGGACTATTATCAGTGCGAAGCGGCCTCAGAATTCCGGCCGCTCAGCACCACCCTGAAGGGGGCATGACGATGAAAGAGAAAATTCAAAACTGGCTGCACGACTTGGGTGTTGCCCTCGGCTTGATCGAACCGCCTCTGCAACCTGTACCGATCCGCACCGATGACGAGCAGCGCCGGCGCCAGCCTCGTCGGCGGTAGTGCATAAATAAAAGATCAAAAGATCGTAGCCTTCGGCAGCTCCTGCACGGATCAATGCAGGAGCTGCCGCAGGCTGCGATCTTTTGCTTTTAATGACGGCCGATCTCAAACAAGAACCGGCTCAAGTCATTCGCGGTCTTCGCGGTCTTGAGCATGCGGTCTTCCTCGGCGGTGAACGCCGTCAGTCCGAATTCATCTTCAAGATGAAAGATCAAATCTTCTATATCGGCTTTCTCCAGGCCCAGTTGCACCAGGCTGGTGTGGTCATTGAACTCGCGGGTTTCCAGCAGACGCCGGATATATCGGTGTACGGCGGCACGTACGGCAGCTCTTCTCATGGCAGATTTTTCTGAGGGTTGTTGTGCTTGAGTGAAGCAGGCCTCAGGCGTGCCCGCGCAACCACTCGTCAATCATCGAGCGCAAATGCTCCCCGGAAAAACTGCCGAAATGTCCGCCATGCACCGTGCGGATCGGCAACGCCTGCAAACGTCGCAGACTGGTGGCGTAATCCTCAAGATTGGAGTGGTAGGCGTCTTCGATCAGCGGCCCGTCGTAAATGATGTCGCCGCTGAACAGCGTTTGCGTCGCCGACTCATACAGGCTGATCCCGCCCGGCGAGTGCCCCGGCGTGTGCAGTACCTGCAGCGTACGATTGCCCAGATCCAGCACATCACCGTCCTCGACAAACCCGGTCGCCGGCGCGGCTTTGACCCGGTATTCGGCGTAGCACAACGGGCAATCCGGGTGCGCTTCGAACATGTCGTCGCCGACAAACGCGCGGCTCAAATCATTCTCGCCATCCGGCGCCGCAAGGATGTCAGCCTCGGCGCGATGCACCAGCCGCTCGTCAAACTCATGATGCCCGGCGATGTGGTCGAAATGGCAATGACTGGCGACTGCCACCAATGGCCGTTCGGTAATCCACGGCAACTGCACGCGCAGGCTGACCAGCCCCGAACCGCTATCCAGCAGCAAGTCTTTGTCGCGGCCCTGCACATGCCAGAGGTTGCAGCGGTAGAATGGGCGGATATACGGCTCGTGAATCAGCCGAATGCCATCGTTCAGGTGCTGCACTTCAAACCACTGATCGCGAGAAACGATCTTCATAAATCATTTTCTCCAGACGTAAAAAAACGGGTGTGGCAACCGACGCCACACCCGTCGAAGAAAGCATCAAGTCGTTACATCAGAGCTTAGATCGCACTCGCCACGGTTGCCGGGCGAGGGGAGACCAAGCTGACCACCACAAAACTCACCAGACCCACAGCCAGGCTGTAGTAGATCGGCGTGTTGGCATCCAGACCGTCCTTGAACATGAACAGCAGCGCGGTGGCGAAACCCAGGCCCATGCTGGCGATGGCGCCGGCGGTGGTCGCGCGTTTCCAGAAGATCGCCCCCATCAGCGGGATCAGCATGCCGCCCACCAACAGGTTGTAAGCGAGGGTCAGGGCGCTGATCACATCGTTTACAACGAGCGCGATACCCAGCACGACCACACCGGTCAGCAAGGTAAACAGGCGGTTGATGCCCAGGCTCGATGGTTTGCCGCCACGCAGTTTCGGCAGCAGGTCTTCAGTCAACGTAGTGGCAGCGGCGAGCAGGCCGGCGCTGGCGGTGGACATCATGGCGGCCAGTGCCGCAGCGATCACCAGACCACGGATGCCGTCCGGCAGTGACAGTTTGACGATGGCGGCGAAGGCGTTGTTGACGTTGTCCAGATCCGGAATCAACACGTGCGCAGCCATGCCGATCAGGGCGCAGGCCAGACCGTAGACGATGCAGTAGATGCCCGCGATGCTGCCGGCGTATTGCGCGACTTTGGCAGTCTTGACGGTGAACACCCGTTGCCAGATGTCCTGACCGATCAGGATGCCGAAGAAGTAGATCATGAAGTAGGTGATGATCGTGTCCCAGCCGATGGTGGTGAAGCTGAAGGCAGTCGCCGGCAGTTTCAGTACCAGTTCGTCCCAACCGCCAACGCGGTACAGGCAGATCGGCAACAGGATGAACATCAGGCCCACGGTCTTGATGATGAACTGGACGATGTCGGTGAGGGTCAGCGACCACATGCCGCCGATCGCCGAATAAACCACCACCACGCCACCGCCGAGCAGTACCGAGATCCAGAACGGCAGGCCGAACAATACTTGCAGCACGGTGCCGATGGCGAGGATCGAGGTTACGCCGATCATCAGCGCGTACGCCAGCATGATCGCCGCGCTGGCGGAGCGGGCCATCGGGTTGTAGCGTTTTTCCAGGACCTGGGTAACGGTGTAGATCTTCAGTTTCAACAGTGGTTTGGCGAGGAACAGGTTCAGCGCGACGATGCCGCAACCGAGTGCTGCGCACAGCCAGAAACCGGAAATGCCATGCACGTAACCCAGACGCACGGTGCCGACGGTGGACGCGCCACCCAGTACGGTCGCGGCCATGGTGCCCATGTACAGGCTTGGGCCGAGGTTACGACCGGCAACGAGAAAGTCCTCGTTGGTCTTGGCCTTGCGCATGCCGAAGTAGCCGAGCAAGAGCATGCCGGCGGCGTAGATGAGGACGACGAATAAATCCAAAGCCATGATGGCGTGTCTCCGATTGTCTTTTTTATGGTGAGGCTGAATTCGAGTCTCACTGTGGGAGCAAGCTCGCTCCCACAGGAGGTAGGCGTTTACTCAGGCGGCTTGGCGCATTGCTGCTTTAACCGGCGACTTCGCGCCCTGACTACGGGCATCCTTCGGGCCGAACACTTCGCGCGGTTCCGGGAACAGGCTCAGCAGCGTCAGGTACACCACCGAGGCCAGGCCCAGGGTCACCGGCAAACTGATGTCGATGCCGCCGGCCATTTCACCCAGCGGGCCAACGAACTGTCCCGGCAAATTCACGAAGCACAAACCTACCGCCGCACTCGGGATCCACGCGCCCAGACCACGCCAGTTCCAGCCGTGGCTGAACCAGTAGCGGCCGCCCTGTTCGCCCCGGGTGAACACTTGCAGGTCATCCGGGCAGTAGAAGCCGCGACGCACCAGCAGACCGATGATCATGATCACCATCCATGGCGTGGTGCAGGTGATGATCAGCACGGCGAAGGTCGACACGCTCTGCACCAGGTTCGCCGCAAAGCGCCCGATGAAGATGAAGGCAATCGACAGCACGCCGATCAGCAGCGTCGCTTTCACGCGCGACAGCACGCGCGGGAACACGCTGGACATGTCCAGCCCGGTGCCATACAGCGAGGTGGTGCCGGTGGACATGCCGCCGATCACCGCAATCAGGCACACCGGCAGGAAGAACCAGCTCGGCGACACCGCCAGCAAACCACCCACATAGTTGTTCGCCGCGATGTAGTCCGGCGCCTTGATCGCGACGATGGTCGCGGTGCTCAGGCCGAACAGGAACGGGATGAATGTGGCGATCTGCGACAGCACGACGGCGGCCATGATCCGTTGCTTGGAGGTTTCACGCGGGATGTAGCGCGACCAGTCACCGAGGAACGCACCGAAGGATATCGGATTGCTCATCGCTACCAGCGCGGCGCCGATGAACGCGGCCCAGAAGCCCGGCTGACCGAGGTTCACCGTACCGGCGTAGTTCACATCGAAAGGACCGGCGAAGGCGAAGATGCCCAGCAGGAACAACAGGCTGGCGCTCCACACCGCGATCTTGTTCACCCACAGCAGAAAGCGGAAGCCGTAGATGCACACGGTCAGCACCAGAATCGCGAACAGACCGTAAGCCAGACCCAGGGTCAGGTCGGTTTCCGGCAGACCGATCAGGCGTTTTGCACCACCGATCAGCGCATCCCCCGAACTCCACACCGAGAGCGAGAAAAACGCGATAGCGGTCAACAGCGACAGGAACGAACCGACGATCCGCCCATGCACACCGAAATGCGCACCGGACGACACGGCATTGTTGGTGCCGTTGAGCGGGCCGAACAGGCCCATCGGTGCGAGGATCAGCGAGCCGAGCAGCACGCCCGACACAATCGCCCAGACGCCAGCCTGAAAAGACAGACCGAACAGCACCGGGAAACTGCCGAGCACGGCGGTGGCAAAGGTATTCGAACCACCGAAGATCATCCGGAACAAGTCCGTCGGGCCTGCGCTGCGTTCGTGGTCCGGGATCTGTTCGACCCCGTGGGTTTCAATCTGCGTAAGGCTTTGGTCGTTGTTGTTGTTATTCATGATCTGCTCCGATCATAAAGGCGCGCTCATCGTGCGTGAGCGTCACCTGTCTTGGCTAAGGGGATGG
>NZ_JBITSX010000039.1:44847-45296 GCF_044541255.1 Pseudomonas sp. NPDC085632
GAGGCTCGACGCTTGTTTCCTGAAAACAATCGTCTCGCGCTCCTGGCTGAAGTGTTGCACCCCTTGCATGCGCAGCTCGGTGGCCACGTCATGGATGAAAATCGCCACGTCACTTTGCAGGCTGACGAAGGCGTTGCTCGAGGTGCACGCAAGCACCTCGAAGCCATCCTCGGCGCGCCAGCTGTCCCACAAGGCCTGATAGGCATCGCGCGACAGCAGCGGCTGTTCGAGGGTGTAGAAGACGAAACTTGCATCGGCGCTGAACGCGCCGAAATAAGCTTCGCGATCGTTACGGGCGAAGGCGGCCACCAGTTCGGCAGCCGCTTGCAAAACCTGATCACGTTCGTTCATGACCCGACCCTCAGCGATGGACCACGCCAGGCAGTACGCAGAGCATTTCGTACAGCAGGTTGGCGGCCAGCAGCGAGGTGTTGCCGGTGGTGTCATAA
>NZ_JBITSX010000039.1:45306-56999 GCF_044541255.1 Pseudomonas sp. NPDC085632
GTCGAGGCCTTGGCAGCCGCGAACGATTTCAATTGCCTGAATGGTCGTCAGACCACCGATTTCCGGGGTGCCGGTGCCCGGTGCCCAGGCCGGGTCGATGCCGTCGATGTCGAAGCTCAGGTACACCGGACCGCCGCCGACTTTCTCGCGCACTTCAGCCATCAGTGGCGCCAGCGATTTGTGCCAGCATTCTTCGGCCTGGACGACGCGGAAGCCCTGATCGCGGCTCCAGTTGAAGTCGTCAGCGGTGTAACCCTGAGCGCGCAGACCAATCTGCACCACGCGGTCGCAGTCCAGAAGGCCTTCTTCGACGGCGCGACGGAAGGTCGTACCGTGGGCGATCTTCTCGCCGAACATGTGATCGTTGACGTCAGCGTGGGCATCGATGTGCACCAGACCGACCTTGCCGTGCTTCTTATGGATCGCACGCAGGATCGGTAGGGTGATGGTGTGGTCGCCACCCAGGGTCATCGGGATCACGTTGTGCTCAAGGATGTTGTCGTAGGCTTCTTCGATGATGCGCACGGCGTCGAGCAGGTTGAAGGTGTTGATCGCCACGTCACCGATGTCGGCAACGGCCAGCGAGTCGAACGGCGCCGCGCCGGTGGCCATGTTGTACGGGCGGATCATCACCGATTCGGTGCGAATGTCGCGTGGCCCGAAACGGGTGCCGGGGCGCAGCGAAGTACCGATGTCCAGAGGCACGCCTACGAAAGCAGCGTCCAGGCCGGCAGCGGTCGGTAAATGGGGGAGTCGGAGCATGGTGGCGATGCCGCCGAAGCGCGGCATTTCGTTGCCGCCCAGTGGTTGGTGAAGAATCTTGTCCACGGGTAAAGCCTCATCGTCTTTGTTTTATTTATGTCGGCGCGCCGTGGAGCACGGGTTCGGACGCCGCTGTGGGGGCGATGATGCGAAATGTAGTGAGGGGAAAGAATCGCTACGGGCAAAAACTTAGTTCAGATTTTTCTAAACTAATGGGCGAGGGGCGATTAGACTTTGTCGGGTTCGGGTCGTGTGATCGACAGGAGATCGTTGCCCTCACCCCAGCCCTCTCCCAGAGGTAGAGGGGGCCGACCGAGTTGTTGGCGGAATCTGCATCGACCTGAAAAATCGAGTCGAACTCAGGATTTGAAAGCCATGGAGATCAGCTCCCTCTCCCTCGGGGAGAGGGCTGGGGTGAGGGGCTTTTCCCACAGACACACAGTTGCAAAGCCCGGAGCAGACATGGCCAACGCTTTACCCGACCTGAAACTATTACGCATCTTCGTCAGCGTCGTGCGTCATCAGGGTTTCGCCAACGCCCAGCAGGAACTCAACCTGTCGACCTCGGCGATCAGCACCTACATGAGCCAGCTCGAAGCCGCGCTCGGCCTGGTGCTGTGCCATCGTGGGCGCGGCGGGTTCAGCCTGACCAGCAAGGGTGAGCTGTTCCATCAGGAAACCCTGCGCCTGCTCGCCGAACTCGAAGGTTTCGAGCAATACGCTGCGGCGCTCAAGGGCGAGTTGCGCGGCACGCTCAACCTCGGCGTGATCGACTCCACCGTCAGCGACAAGGCCTTGCCGTTCGCCGAAGCCATCGGCGCCTACAGCCAGGAACACCCGGCGGTGCATTTGCACCTGTCGGTGATGAGCCCGTACGAACTGCAACTCGGCGTGCAGGACAACCGTCTCGATCTGGCCATTGGCGCGTTCTCCACACGGATGAGCGGGCTGGTGTACATGCCGCTGTACCGCGAACAGCACTGGCTGTATTGCAGCAGCCGGCATCCGTTGTTCAACGAGCGGCGGATTCCCGAGCAAGTCATCACCCAGCAGCGCATGGTCGGGCGCGGTTACTGGAGCCAGGCCGAACTGGCGCGCCACGGTTTCAAACATAGCGCCGCCACCGTGGAAAGTATGGAGGCGCAGCTGATTCTGGTGCTGTCCGGCGCTTACATCGGCTATTTGCCAGAACACTACGCTCAGGCGTGGGCCGACAAGGGTGACTTGCGCGTGCTGCTACCGGCGACCTTCGGTTATCAGGCTCCGTTTTCAATGATCATGCGCCGGGGCCGTAGCCGCGAACCGTTGATCCAGACTTTCCGCGATTTGCTCAAAGCACAGCTCAATCAGGCTTAAGACCGATGTCCAGAATTCAATGCCCGCGCTGCCTGCGCCCCCAAACCCATTGCCTGTGCGCGCTGATCCCGCGCCTCGACAGTCGCACGCGGGTGTTGCTGTTGCAGCATCCGAGTGAGGTCAATCATGCGTTGAATACTGCGCGGTTGGCGGCACTCGGGTTGACCAATGCCGAGCTGATCGTCGGCGAAGTATTCGAGGATTTGCCGGCGCTGTTGAACCGGCCGGGGTATCGGGCGCGCTTGTTGTTTCCGGCTGATGATGCGCAGCCGATGCAGCCTTATGGCGGGTCCGATGAGTCGTTGTTGCTGGTGGTGCCGGATGGCACCTGGCGCAAGGCGCGCAAGATGTTGCACCTCAATCCGCTGCTGGCGGCGTTGCCGCGGGTCACGCTGGCTGAGGGCGGCGTGTCGCGCTATCGCTTGCGCAAGGCGCCGGGACCGGGGGCGTTGTCAACGATTGAAGCGATTGTGCAGGCGTTGCAGACGCTGGAGGCTCCGGCGTCATTCGAGCCGTTGCTCAAGCCGTTCGAGGCGTTGATCGAGGGGCAGATTGCGGCGATGGGGGAGGAGACCTTCCAGCGTAATCATGGCGACAAATGATCGTTCCCACGCTCTGCGTGGGAATGCATCCAGTGACGCTCTGCGTCACAGTCGCAAAGGGACGCGGAGCGTCCCGGGCGGCATTCCCACGCGGAGCGTGGGAACGATCATCGGCTACCGTTCACGCATCGCCTCGGTCCGGGCTTTCAGCACCGGTTTGAGCAGGTAATCGAGGACGCTCTTCTCCCCGGTAATAATGTCCACCGTCGCCACCATCCCCGGAATGATCAGCAACGGTTTCACATCCCCGCCCAGATGGTTTTTATCGGTGCGCACTTGAATCAGATAGAAACTGTTGCCCTTGTCATCGGTAATCGTGTCCGCACCGATCAGTTCCAGTTTGGCGCTCAGCCCACCATAAATCGTGTAGTCATAAGCACTGAACTTGACCATCGCCTTCTGCCCCGGATGCAGGAACGCGACATCCTGCGGCCGCACTTTGGCCTCGATCAACAGGTTGTCTTCCAGCGGTACGATTTCAACCATGTCGCTGCCCGGCTGCACCACGCCGCCGATAGTGTTGACCTTCAATTGCTTGATCACCCCGTGGACCGGTGAAGTCACAGTGGTGCGGGTCACGCGGTCGTCGATGGCGATGCTGGTGGCGGTGATTTTCGACAGGTCGGTGCGTTTCTCATTCAGCTCTTTGGCCGCCTCGGAACGGAAGGTCTGTTCCGACTCGTCGATCTTGCTGCGGATCTCGGCAATCGCCGATTCGGCGCGGGGAATGGCCAGCGTCGTCGCGTTCAATGAGCCTCGGATTTCTACCGCGCTGCGCTTGAGGCGGAGGATTTCCACGGGTGACACCGCGCCGGTTTTTACCAGCGGTTCGGACATGTTCATTTCTTGCTGCAGCAACGCCAGACTCGAGCTGAACTGACCTTGCTTGGAGCGAAACTCGGCCAGTTCCTGGGTTTTCTGCCGCAGTTGTTCGCTCAACGTGCGCTGCTCGCTGGCCAAACGGCGCTGGCGTTGTTCGTACAGTGAACGCTCGTCTTCGGCGACTTGCGGCGCCTTGGCGATGACTTCATCGGAGAGCTTGAATGGTCGGCCCTCGGCCTCCGCCGACAGCCGTTCGACCTGCGCGGTCAATGCATAACGATCGGCCTCGCTTTCCCCTTTGTTCGAACGAAAGCGCGTGTCATCCAGCCGCAGCAGGGTATCGCCCTTGTTCACCATTTGCCCTTCACGGACGAAGATCTCGGTGACGATCCCGCCTTCAAGGTTCTGGATCACCTGAACCTTGCTCGATGGAATCGCCTTGCCTTCACCCATGGTCACTTCTTCGAGCACGGCGAATTTGGCCCAGACCACCGCGCTGATCAGCAACGCTGCGGCCAGCCACACGGTGATCCGCGACCAGCGTGGCGAATCCTGCAACGAAGCACCGGCGGTTTCCGGCATGAATTCGGCTTCGGCGCTTTTGCCGAAACTGTCGAAGTAGCCGCGATCTTTGCTATCGGAGGAAGCAGACATGGGGCAACTCCTAGACCGCCGCCGAGCCGACACGGCCCTTGCGCAGTGCATCGATGACCGCTTCTTTCGGACCGTCGGCGACGACCCGGCCGTTGTCCAGCACCAGCAACCGGTCCACCAGACTCAGCATCGAGGTGCGGTGGGTGACCAGCAGCAGCGTCTTGCCTTGCACCCAGCCGTGGAGCTTCTGCCGCAGTTGGTCTTCGCTGCTGTTGTCCATGGCGCTGGTAGGTTCGTCGAGCAGCATGATCGGCGGATCAAGCAACAGCGAACGCGCCAGCAACACCGCCTGACGTTGGCCGCCGGAGAGCAATTGTCCGCGCTCACCCACTGGCCGATCAAAGCCTTGCGGATGCTGACGGGCAAGTTCGGTAACGCCCGTCAGTTCGGCCACTTCAAGCATCCGCGAATCGCTGATGTAACGTGCGCCGAGAGTCAGGTTGTCGCGCAGGCTGCCGGCCAGCAGCGGCAGGTCGTGGGCGACGTAACCGATTTGCTGGCGCAGGTCGGCAACGTCGAGTTGGCGCAGGTCGAGGCCGTCGAGCAGCAGTTGACCTTCCTCGGGTTCATAGAAACCCATGACCAAACGCGCCAGGGTACTTTTGCCCGAGCCGCTGCGGCCGATGATGCCGACCCGCTCACCGGGTTTCAGGCTGAAGCTGACATTGCTCAGCGCCGGCGCATTCTGGCCGTTGTAATGAAAGGTCACGCCGCTGACGTCCAGCGCGCCTTGCAATTGCGTGCGCTCCAGCGGCCGTTGTTTGCCGTCACGCTCTTGCGGCAAGGCCATCAGCGCATCGGTACTCTTCATGGTCAGTTGCGCCTGCTGATAGCGGGTAATCAGCCCGGCGATCTGCCCGAGCGGCGCGAGCACGCGACTGCCGAGCATGTAACTGGCGACCAGTGCACCGACGCTGAGGTTGCCGGCGATGATGCTGTAGACCCCGGCGACAATCGTCGCCATCCCCGAGAATTGTTGAATGAACAGTGTGCCGTTGGTGGCCAGCGCCGAGAGATTGCGTGCGTGGCTGTCGAGGCGGGTGAGGGCGCCGTGGGTGCTTTCCCACTTGTGCTGGCGCTCGCTTTCGGCGCTGCAGGCCTTGAGGGTTTCCAGGCCACCGAGGGTTTCAATCAGCACCGCTTGGCGTTCGGCGCCTAGGCTCAGGCTCTTTTGCACGGTGTCGCGCAAGCGCACCTGAATGATCATCGCGAAGAGGATGGTGATCGGAAACGCCAGCAGCGGAATCACCACCAGCCAGCCGCCGAGCAGGCCGATCACCACCAGCATCAGCACCACGAAGGGCAGGTCGATCAGGCTGGTCAGCGTCACTGCCGTGAGGAATTCGCGCAGGCCCTGAAAGTCATGAATGCTCTGGGCAAAACCGCCAATGGTTGCCGGTCGTGCCTTCATCGACATTCCGGTAATGCGTTCGAACAAAGTCGCGGAAAGGATCACATCGGTTTTCTTGCCGGCGGTGTCGAGCAGGTGCGCGCGGACCACCCGCAGAACCAATTCAAACCCGGTGCCTATCAGCAACCCGATCGACAGGACCCACAGGGTCGATGTCGCCTGATTCGGCACCACGCGGTCATACGTTTGCATGACGAACAGCGGCACCATCAGGCCTAAAAGGTTGATCAGGAAACTGGCGAGAATCGCATCGCTGTAGAGCCATTTTGACAGCTTCAGGGTGTCGCGAAACCACGCGTGCACCCGTGGCACCAGCGGTGAGCGAAGGTCTTCGAGTTCGTGGCGTGGCCGGGCGAACAAGGCCTGGCCGCTGTAGTGTTCGGTGAGTTCTTCACGGCTGATCCATTGCTCACCGCCATCGGCTTCGCTGGGCAGAATCAGCGCTTTGCCGTCGTCGCCGAAACGCCGCAGCACGGCGGTGCGACCGTCGTTGAGCAGCAGCAGAATCGGCAGGTTGAGTGGCGAGATGTCTTTCAGCTCGCGGCGCAAAATACGCGCCTGTAACCCGGCCCGGGCGGCGGCGCGGGGCAGCAAGTCGAGGCTCAAGCGTTGTTTGTTCAGCGGCAGCCCGGCACTCAGGCTGGCCCGGCTGACCGTCGCGCCATGCAGTTTGCAGAGGATCAACAGACCGTCGAGTAACGGATCATCGAAGCTCAGCCGCGGATCGACCCCGGTGTGGCCGGGTTCCATGCTGGTCATATTGATCGCTCCCCTGTTTCCGCTTCATTGATCGTTTCCGCGCTCTGCGTGGGAACGCCTCTAGGGACGCTCTGCGTCCAGTGACGCGGAGCGTCACGGGCTGCATTCCCACGCAGAGCATGGGAACGATCAGGGCAAAGTCAGCTCCTGCACGTTTATTTCAGTTCCGGCAGGCGCGCTTCGTTTTTCACTTCGGTCGCAGCAATCGCATCGGCCGGCAGCACCACCCGTTGTTTGCTCAGCAACTGGCCCATGTTCGCCAGCACGCGGTACATCGAATATTCCTCGGTGTAGCGGATTTCGGTGTAGCGACGGTTGGCGTTGTACAGCTCGTTTTCACTGTCGAGCAAGTCGAGCAGAGTCCGTTGGCCGAGGCCGAACTGATCTTGATAAGCAGCGCGCACGCGTTTGGTGGTCTCGGCGTATTCGCGGGCGGTCGGGGTCTGTTTCTTCGCATTGACCATGGCGTTCCACGCCAGGCGAATGTTCTCGTTGAGCTGGCGCAGGGCGTTGTTGCGGATGTCCATCGCCTGGTTGATCTGATGGGCATCGGAGGCCAGTCGCGCCTTGTCGCTGCCGCCGCGGAACAGGTTGTAGTTCATCACCACACCCACACGCCATTCGTTGTCGTGGCCTTCATCGCCCTGCACATTGTTGTTCGCGCCGACGGCCGCTTCCGCGTCGAAGCGTGGATAGAACGGCGACTTGGCGACTTCGTACTGGCTCTCGGCCGATTGCACGTCAGCCTGGGCAGACTTCAGATACGGGTTGTTGTCGACCATGCTCTGCTGGGCTTCACGCAACTCGGTCGGCAGTTCGCCACGGGTCGAGGCCGGGGTTTCCAGCTCATCGGGCATGCGCCCGACCACGCTGTAGAAATTCGATTCGGCGTCGGCCAGATCGACTTCAGCGGTGTCGAGGTTGTTTTGCGCCAGCGCTTTACGGGCGACCGATTGGTCGGAGTCAGCGGTGCTGCCGACGCCACGCTCGGTGCGCAGGCCGATCTGATCGTTGACCCGCAAGTGCGCCTGCAGGTTGTTGCGGGCCAGCGTCACCAGTTCGCGGCGCTTGAGCACTTCGAGGTAGACCTCGATGGTGCGCAGGGCCAGATCCTGGGCGGTGCCTTGTGCGTAGTACGCGCGCGAATTCGACACGCCTTTGGTGCGCTCGACTTCGTTGGCAGTGTTGAAACCGTCGAACAGCATCTGCCGCAGACGCAGCTCTGACTGGGTGTAATTGAGGATTTCGGTGTGGTGATTACCGAAGGCCCGAGTGTTGGTGTTGTCACTGTAGCCACGGCCATACGCGGCGTTCAAATCGACGGACGGATAGAAGCCACCCTTGGCGACTTTGATTTGTTCATCAGCCGACAGGCGCGCGTCCACGCGCGAAGCCAGTTCCGGGTGAGTGGCGATGGTGCTTTGGATGGCCTCGGTGAGGTTCATGGCCTGGGCTTGGGAAGTGCAAGCCATGGCCAGCAAAACCGCGCTGCAGAGGGGGGTTAGAACGCGCATGGGTGCATCTCCCTGAGTCCTGATGGTGTGTTACTGTCGCCAAATATTTGACGATATTTTTAGGTGTAGGCGTTTCACTCTTGTAACAACAGAGCTAAGAACATCCTGAAGCGTAGCTAAGAAAAAATTTTCATAAGGCTTATGCCGAAAAAAACTTATGCGCTTTGTAAAAACCGGCACATTGTTCAGCGTGAAAGCCTTTGTTTTATGCGCTTTAGGGAGCACAAAAAGGCTTGAGGAAAGTTCCACTCACTTTGCGACATACGGCGAAGTACTGCTGAAGGGGAGGGACGCGTAGCGGTTGAGGAGCGACAGATTTTTGTCACTCTGGTGATTCACCACCGTTACGTAGCGTTAGTGGGCGTGCTGCCTTGATCAGGGTTCGGAAGTGCTTGATCGCACTGAAGTTTTCCTAGGGCGCCACCCGCGAAACGAACTGTCGAAGGTGCGAGCGTCGCCTCCGACAACCCGATTGAGCCATGGGCTGCTTCGCTTACCAGTGCCGACGGTGGTCGGCAGCGGAGGATTTCACATGGCAACGCTCATCGGGATAGTCACTAAAGTCATTGGCCAGGTTTTCGCCCAGTCAGCCGACGGTACCAAACGCGCACTGGTTGAAGGGGATCGTCTGTTTGCCGGCGATCAACTGATCACCGGCGCAGAAGGCGCCGTCGCCGTTCATCTGCAAAACGGCCAGGAACTGACCCTGGGGCGCGACAGCAGCCTGACCATGACCGGCCAGTTGCTGGCCGATCAGGCCGCCCACGTGAATGCGCCGGAAGCCTTGACCCCGAGCGAAGCGCAACTGACGGACGTTGAGCAGATCCAGAAAGCCATCGCCGCCGGTGACGACCCGAGCAAAACCGCTGAAGCCACGGCTGCCGGTCCCAACGCCGCGGGCGGTGCGCCGGGTGAGCTGGGCGGTGGCCACAGTTTTGTGTTGCTGACGGAAGTCGGCGGCCGGGTCGATCCGATCATCGGTTTCCCCACTGCCGGGTTCGGCGGTATTCCCGAATTCCCCGAAGAACGCCACAACGCCGTGATCGATAACGGCAATGACACCCCGGCAATCGTGGTGCCGCCACCGGTCAACAATCCGGTAACCCTCACGGGCCTGGCCGTGCCCGGTGGCGAGCTGAATCTCAATGAAGCCAATTTGCCTGACGGCTCGGCCGCCAACCCAGGCGCGCTCACCCAAAGCGGCAGCTTCACCGTGTCGGCACCGGACGGGCTGACCAGCCTGAGCATCGGCGGCATCAACGTTATCGTTGGCGGTGTGCCGATCGGCTTCCCGCAATCGATCACCTCGCAACTGGGTAACACCCTGACCATCACCGGGTACAACCCGGCGACGGGCGTTGTCAGCTACAGCTACACCCTCAACGGCAACGAAAGCCATGCGGCCGGGGACGGTGCCAACAATCTCAGCGAACAGTTCACCGTGATTGCCGGCGACAGCAATGGCGACACGGCGACCGGCACGCTCGACGTCAACATCACCGACGACGTACCGAAAGCGTTTGATGACAGCAATGGCACAGCGTCTGAGACTCAACTGACGCTGACCGGCAACGTCCTGACCAATGACGTGCAAGGTGCCGACCGCGTACCTGGCGGGCCAGTCACCCCGGGCACGTTCACCGGCACTTACGGCACCCTGGTGCTGAATGCCAATGGCACTTACACCTACACCCTGAACACCAACGATGCCGATTTCAAAAACCTGCACGGCGGCGGCAACGGCACGGAAACTTTCGCCTACACCATCACCGATTCCGACGGCGACACCAGCACCGCCAACCTCGTTCTGCAGATCCACAACAATGACGATCCGGTGGTCATCAATGGCCTGAACGTCGAAGGCGGCGAGCTGACGGTCTACGAGAAAAATCTCACTGACGGCAGCACTCCGGATGCCACCGCGCTGACCCAAAGCGGCACGTTCACCATCACCGCACTGGATGGTGTCACCACGTTGACCGTCGGCGGTATCGCCATCGTCACCAACGGCGTGGCCGCAGGTTTCCCGCAATCCGTGACGACTCCGTTGGGCAGCACACTCACCATCACCGGTTTCAACGCGAGCACCGGCGTGGTCAGCTACAGCTACACCCTCGATCACAACGACGCGCATCCGACCGCCAACGGTGCCAACACGCTCAACGAGCAGTTCGCGGTGACGGTGGTCGATGACAACGGCACCACGGCCAACGCCACCCTTGATGTGAACATCGTCGACGACCTGCCCAAAGCCGTGGATGACAGCAACGCAGGCACCGCGTCGGAAACTTTGGTGACGCTGACTGGCAACGTCCTGACCAACGATGTGCAAGGCGCAGATCGCGTACCGACCGGTCCAGTGACTGCGGGCACGTTCACCGGGACTTACGGCACCTTGGTACTCAATGCCAACGGCATTTACACCTACACGCTGAACACCACTGATGCCGACTTCAAAAACCTGCACGGCGGCGGCAACGGCACGGAAACCTTCAGCTACACCATTACCGATTCCGATGGCGACACCAGCACCGCCAACCTCGTTCTACAGATCCACAACAATGACGATCCGGTGGTCATCAGCGGCCTTGACGTGAATGGCGGCGAACTCACCGTTTACGAGAAAAACCTCAGCGACGGCAGCGCGTCGGATTCCACCGCGCTGACCCAAAACGGCACGTTCACCATTACCGCTCTGGACGGCGTGACCACCCTGACCGTCGGTGGCATCGCCGTCGTTACCAATGGCGTCGCCGCAGGATTCCCGCAGTCGGTCACCACGCCATTGGGCAGCACACTGACCATCACCGGTTTCAACGCCACAACCGGCGTGGTCAGTTACAGCTACACCCTGGTCGACAACGAAGCGCATCCAACCGCCAACGGCGCGAACAATCTGCCTGAACAGTTCGCTGTGACGGTGGTCGACGACAATGGCACGACGGCCAACGCAACCCTCGATGTCAACATCATCGACGACCTGCCAAAAGCCGTGAACGATTCCAACGTCGGCACCGCATCGGAAACCAACCTGATTCTCACTGGCAACGTCCTGACCAACGACGTGCAGGGTGCTGACCGCGTTCCTGCCGGGCCAGTCACTGCCGGGACGTTCACTGGCACTTACGGCACCTTGGTGCTCAACGCCAACGGCACATACACCTACACGTTGAACACCAACGATACAGACTTCAAAAACCTGCACGGCGGTGGCAACGGCACGGAAACTTTCGCCTACACCATTACCGATTCAGACGGGGATACCAGCACCGCCAATCTGGTTCTGCAGATCCACAACAACGACGATCCGGTGGTCATCAGCGGCCTTGACGTGAATGGCGGCGAACTTACCGTTTACGAGAAAAACCTCACTGACGGCAGCACACCGGACGCCACTGCGCTGACCCAAAACGGCACGTTCACCATTACCGCTCTGGACGGCGTGACCACCCTGACCGTCGGCGGCATCGCCGTCGTCACCAATGGCGTCGCCGCAGGCTTTCCGCAATCCGTGACCACGCCGCTTGGCAGTACGCTGACCATCACCGGTTTCAACGCCACAACGGGCGTGGTCAGTTACAGCTACACCCTGGTCGACAACGAAGCGCATCCAACCGCCAACGGCGCGAACAATCTGCCTGAGCAGTTCGCCGTGACGGTGGTCGACGACAATGGCACCACGGCCAACGCAACCCTCGATGTGAACATCATCGACGACCTGCCAAAAGCCGTGAACGATTCCAGCGTCGGCACCGCGTCGGAAACTCTGCTGACCCTGACCGGCAACGTCCTGACCAATGACGTGCAAGGCGC
>NZ_JBITSX010000040.1:0-976 GCF_044541255.1 Pseudomonas sp. NPDC085632
GGTGTGTTCTGCGGTACCTCGGGTGTTGAACCTCAGTCGGAAACCGTATGGCGTCAAGCCAACAAATACGGCGTTCCGCGTCTTGTTTACGTAAACAAGATGGACCGTGCTGGCGCGAACTTCCTGCGCGTGATCGGTCAGATCAAGCAGCGTCTGGGTCACACTCCGGTGCCAATCCAGTTGGCCATCGGTTCCGAAGACAACTTCCAGGGTCAGATCGATCTGATCAACATGCAAGCTGTCTACTGGAATGACTCTGACAAAGGTATGGTCCCTGTTCGCAAGGACATCCCTGCTGAGCTGCAAGAGCTGGCTGAAGAGTGGCGCAACAACATGGTTGAGGCTGCTGCCGAAGCCAACGAAGAGCTGATGAACAAGTACCTTGAAGGCGAAGAGCTGACGATCGTAGAGATCAAAGCTGCTTTGCGTCAGCGTACTATCGCCGGCGAAATCGTACTGGCTGTTTGCGGTTCTTCGTTCAAGAACAAGGGCGTTCCCCTGGTTCTCGACGCCGTTATCGACTTCCTGCCTGCGCCAACCGACATTCCTGCTATCAAGGGTACTGACCCGGATAACGAGGAAATCGAGCTGGAGCGTCATGCGGACGATGCGGAGCCGTTCTCGGCTCTGGCGTTCAAGATCGCTACCGACCCATTCGTGGGTACCTTGACCTTCGTCCGCGTTTACTCGGGCGTGTTGAACTCCGGCGACGGCGTGATCAACTCGGTTAAAGGTAAAAAAGAGCGCGTGGGTCGTATGGTGCAAATGCACGCAAACGCCCGTGAAGAGATCAAGGAAGTGCGCGCGGGTGACATCGCGGCCCTGATCGGCATGAAGGACGTCACCACTGGTGAAACCCTCTGCAACGCTGACAAGCCAATCATCCTGGCTCGCTTCAAATAACGCCATGGCCTCGACATGTGCCGTCTGAGGAAACATATCGAGAATCCCGGCACGTTTTAACCGGTAGCCCTGC
>NZ_JBITSX010000040.1:1076-41116 GCF_044541255.1 Pseudomonas sp. NPDC085632
GATGCCTTCTTCGCGGGCCAGACGCCGGGTGACGTCTTCGGCTTCGCTTTGCGCCATGTCGACGATACGGTCGACGCGGTCAGCCTGATAGATCTATCGCTTCGTCGGCCACGCAGCGGCTTACGCCTATCTGGCCATGAAAGACGCTATCGCTGACTCCGGCCTGACCGAAGAGCAAGTGTCCAACCCGCGTACCGGCCTGGTGGCTGGCTCGGGCGGTGCTTCCACGCTGAACCAGATGGAAGCGCTGGACATCCTGCGCGAGAAAGGCGTGAAACGCGTTGGCCCATACCGTGTCACGCGGACCATGAGCAGCACCGTTTCCGCTTGCCTGGCCACGCCATTCAAGATCAAGGGCCTGAACTACTCCATCGCTTCTGCCTGCGCCACCAGTGCTCACTGCATCGGTACCGCCATGGAACAGATCCAGATGGGCAAGCAGGACATCGTCTTCGCTGGTGGCGGTGAAGAAGAGCACTGGAGCCAGTCGTTCCTGTTCGACGCCATGGGCGCTTTGTCCAGCAAGCGTAACGACACCCCGGAACAAGCTTCCCGTGCCTACGACAAAGACCGTGACGGTTTCGTCATCGCTGGCGGTGGCGGCATGGTCGTGGTTGAAGAGCTGGAACACGCTCTGGCCCGTGGCGCCAAGATCTACGCCGAAATCGTTGGCTACGGCGCAACGTCCGACGGTTACGACATGGTTGCCCCGAGTGGCGAAGGCGCGATCCGCTGCATGCAGATGGCGATGTCCACCGTTGATACCCCGATCGACTACCTGAACACCCACGGCACCTCGACTCCGGTCGGCGACGTTGCGGAAATGAAGGGTGTGCGTGAAGTGTTCGGCGACAAGGCACCTGCAATCAGCTCGACCAAGAGCCTGTCCGGTCACTCCCTCGGCGCCGCCGGCGTTCACGAAGCGATCTACTGCATGCTGATGATGGAAGGCAACTTCATTGCCGGTTCCGCCAACATCGACGAGCTGGACCCTGAAGTGGCCGATCTGCCGGTGCTGACCAAGACCCGCGAGAACGCCACGATCAACACCGTGATGAGCAACAGCTTCGGCTTCGGCGGCACCAACGCCACGCTGGTGCTGAAGCGCTGGGAAGGCAAGTAATTCCCCGCTGCTGAGCCACACATGAAAACGCCCCCGACTGGTTCGGGGCGTTTTTTTTTCGCCTGCAGAAAACCTCATGGTTCAACACACCTCCGTGTAGGAGCTGCCGAAGGCTGCGATCTTTTGACTTTGATTTTTAAAAGACAAGATCAAAAGATCGCAGCCTTCGGCAGCTCCTACACAAGGGTTCGCATGGGTCTGGAGATGAAACTTCTGTCATGAAACTTACCGCCCTGCGACCGAATGTCGCGGATTTAGCGGGCTGTAGCACTGTTGCAAAAAACGCAACAACACCTTGCACAAATCAGCCGTTTACTTAGCAAGCTAACAAATAATATAAAAGAGTCCTGCACACGCCTTGCTGCAGATAACTTGAGATTTGGAGCTAGCAGATGACTGTAAAAGTAACTGAACGCGACGATTCACACATGTCCCACGAAGGCGTAGCCGCCGGTATCCGCATTTGGGATGTGCATCAACAAGACTTGCTGGTCGGCATGTTCCACAACGAGATCGATGCCCACAACTACAAGGCCGAACTCGAAGTGCAAGAACAACAGCGCGACACCCGCTCCTCCTGACTCAACCACAGCATTGAAAACGACAAACCCCGCCATGAGCGGGGTTTGTCGTTGTTACGGCTTTATCGATTTACCACATCAGATCATCAGGGATCTGATAAGCCGCGTACGGATCGTCCTCGGTGCTGACTTCTTCGGTCTGCACGTTGAGCTGGACGATGCGCTGTGGATCACGCTCCTGGATCTTCAGGGCCGCTTCACGCGGGATCACTTCGTAGCCACCGGCATGGTGCACGATCGCCAGCGAACCGCTGCTGAGCTTGTTGCGCATCAGCGTGTTGACCGAAATGCGCTTGACCTTCTTGTCGTCGACGAAGTTGTAGTAGTCCTCGGTGGTCAGCTTCGGCAGACGCGAGACTTCGATCAGTTGCTTGACCTGCGCTGCACGCGCCTTGGCGTCGGCTTTCTCTTTCTGCTGGCGGTTCAACTCCTGGTCGCGCTTGACCTTCTCGGCCATGGCTTCCTGAGCGGCGCGCTGTTGCGAGTCATCCAGTTCGACCTGGCCTTTGTGCGCCAGGCGCTGCTGCTTCTGCTTGTCTTTGCTGACCTGTTTGGCCTGCTTTTGATTGACCAGACCTGCTTTGAGCAACTGGTCGCGAAGGGAAATACTCATCGGGCTTACTCACTAGGGCAGTTGCTCAGCCGCAGCTGGGCGCATTCTTTTCCTGACGTTTGGCTTCACCCCACAGGGCGTCCAACTCTTCGAGGGTGCAATCTTCTATGGGACGGTGGGTGTCGCGCAATGCCTGTTCGATAAAACGGAAACGTCTTTCGAATTTGCCATTGGCGCCACGCAATGCCGTTTCCGGGTCGACCTTCAGATGCCGGGCCAGATTGACCACGGAAAACAGCAGATCGCCGATCTCGTCCGCCACGGCAACGGAGTCATTTTCCGACATGGCTTCGAGCACTTCATCGAGCTCTTCGCGCACTTTATCGAGCACTGGCAAGGCGTCCGGCCAGTCGAAACCGACCTGCCCTGCGCGCTTCTGTAACTTGGCTGAGCGTGACAGTGCCGGTAGCGTGGCCGGCACGTCATCGAGCAGTGACAGTTGCTCGGGCGCGCTGGATTTCTCGGCGCGCTCTTCGGCTTTGATCTCTTCCCAGCGTTGCTTGACCTGTTCTTCGCTCAAGCGCGGCACATCCAGCGGCGCGTAGAGATCGCCAGTCGGAAAAACGTGCGGATGACGACGGATCAGTTTGCGGGTGATGCTGTCGATCACCCCGGCAAATTCGAAGCGCCCTTCTTCCCGCGCCAGCTGGCTGTAATACACCACCTGAAACAGCAGATCACCGAGCTCACCCTGCAAATGATCGAAGTCGCCGCGCTCGATGGCATCGGCCACTTCGTAGGCTTCTTCGAGGGTGTGCGGGACGATGGTCGCGTAGGTTTGCTTGATGTCCCACGGACAACCGTATTGCGGATCACGCAGACGGCTCATGAGGTGGAGCAGGTCTTCAAGTGAATACATTTATTTAACTCTGCAAAAACCTGTGGGAGCTGGCTTGCCAGCGATGCAGGCACCACGGTGTTTCAGGACAATCGAGGTGATGCAATCGCTGGCAAGCCAGCTCCCACAAAGGCTCGGCGCATCTTCAAGGGGTGCGGTTACGCCGCGTTTCGATGATGTTCGGCAACTGCGATATGCGCCCAAGCAATCGCCCCAGCGCATCCAGCCCCGGGATCTCGATAGTCAGCGACATCAGCGCAGTGTTGTCCTCCTTGTTCGAGCGGGTGTTGACCGCCAGCACGTTGATCCGCTCGTTGAGCAGCACCTGCGAGACGTCACGCAGCAGACCGGAACGGTCGTAGGCGCGGATAACGATGTCCACCGGGTAGGTGAGCACAGGCACAGGGCCCCAGCTGACCTGGATGATCCGCTCCGGCTCGCGCCCGCCCAGTTGCAGCACAGAAGCGCAGTCCTGACGGTGAATGCTCACGCCACGCCCCTGAGTGATGTAACCAACGATCGCATCGCCCGGCAGCGGCTGGCAGCAACCGGCCATCTGCGTCATCAGGTTGCCGACGCCCTGAATCTGAATGTCGCCGCGTTTGCCCGGTTTGTAACCGGTGGCTTTGCGCGGAATCAGTTCCAGTTGTTCGTTGCCGCGTTCCGGCTCGACCAGTTGCTGCGCGAGGTTGACCAGTTGCGCCAGACGCAGGTCGCCGGCACCGAGGGCGGCGAACATGTCTTCGGCGGTTTTCATGTTGGCCTTGTCGGCCAGCTTGTCGAAATCCACTGCCGGCAGGCCGAGGCGCGTCAGTTCGCGCTCGATCAGGGTTTTACCGGCGGCCACGTTCTGGTCGCGCGCCTGCAATTTGAACCAGTGAACGATTTTCGCCCGCGCCCGCGAGGTGGTGACGTATCCGAGGTTGGAGTTCAGCCAGTCGCGGCTCGGCGTGCCGTGCTTGCTGGTGATGATCTCGACCTGCTCACCGGTCTGCAGGCTGTAGTTGAGCGGCACGATGCGCCCGTTGATCTTCGCGCCACGGCAGTTGTGGCCGATCTCGGTGTGCACGCGGTAGGCGAAGTCCAGCGGCGTCGCGCCTTTCGGCAAGTCGATGGCGTGACCGTCGGGAGTGAAAATGTAGACCCGGTCCGGTTCGATATCGACACGCAGCTGTTCAGCCAGACCACCGATGTCGCCCAGCTCTTCGTGCCACTCGAGGACCTGACGCAGCCAGGAGATTTTCTCTTCGTAGTGGTTCGAACCGGATTTGACGTCGGTGCCTTTGTAGCGCCAGTGCGCGCAGACGCCGAGTTCGGCTTCTTCGTGCATCGAGTGCGTACGAATCTGCACCTCAAGCACTTTACCCTCAGGGCCGATCACCGCCGTGTGCAGCGAGCGGTAGCCGTTCTCTTTCGGGTTGGCGATGTAGTCGTCGAATTCTTTCGGGATGTGCCGCCACAAGGTATGAACGATGCCGAGCGCGGTATAGCAGTCGCGCATCTCCGGCACCAGCACGCGCACGGCGCGAACGTCGTAAATCTGGCTGAATTCCAGACCCTTGCGCTGCATTTTGCGCCAGATCGAATAGATGTGTTTGGCCCGGCCACTGATGTCGGCATCGACGCCGGTGGCCTGCAATTCGTCCTTGAGCTGGGTCATCACGTCGGCGATGAAACGCTCGCGATCAAGTCGTCGCTCGTGGAGCAGCTTGGCGATCTGCTTGTATTGATCCGGTTCCAGGTAGCGGAAGGACAGGTCCTCCAGCTCCCATTTGATATGACCGATGCCGAGCCTGTGCGCGAGCGGCGCATAGATGTCGAAAACTTCACGGGCGACGCGGTTACGTTTTTCGTCGTCAGCGGTTTTCACCGCACGAATGGCGCAGGTACGTTCGGCCAGTTTGATCAGCGCGACACGCACATCGTCGACCATCGCCACGAGCATCTTGCGCAGGTTTTCCACCTGCCCTTGCGTGCCCATGACCATCGACTGGCGCGGACTGAGGCTGGCACTGATGGCCGCCATGCGCTGCACGCCGTCGATCAGCTTGGCGACCACCGGACCGAAGCGCTGGCCGACGGCCGCGAGTTCGATCTGGCCTTCGCGTACGCCGCGATACAGGACCGCCGCGACCAGCGAATCCTGATCGAGCTTGAGGTCGGCGAGAATCTCGGCGATTTCCAGGCCAGTACTGAAACTGCCAGAGCCTTCGGCCCACAGATTCTTCTTGGCATTGGACTGTTGTTCGGCCTCGCGAGCGAACTCGCAGGCTTCTTTCAAGGCTTCGCGATCCAGTGCCAGATCGACACTGACCGCGTGATCGAGCCAAGCCTCGAGATTGATACTGCCGTCAGTGTTGATCGGCTGGTGTGCTCTCACCTGTACCATGTTGCTTTACCTTCCCTACGACGCAGATTCAATGCGTCAAATCGCTGACCTTCAGTGCCCATTCGCGCTCGCGGGGCTAAAGCGAGCGCTGCGCGGACAGGTCAGACGGATTCAGACGAGCCATCCTGGCTCGCTTCAAATAACGCCATGGCCTCGACATGTGCCGTCTGAGGAAACATATCGAGAATCCCGGCACGTTTTAACCGGTAGCCCTGCTTGATCAATTCGACCGTGTCGCGCGCCAGAGTTGCAGGGTTGCACGACACATACACCAACCGTTTGGCACCCAGGGTCGCCAGCTTGCGAACCACCTCGAAAGCACCGTCACGCGGTGGGTCCAAGAGTACCGCAGAAAAGCCGTTTCCGATCCACTGGGCATCGGTCAAAGGCTGGGATAAATCGGCTTGAAAAAACTTTGTGTTATGCAAATTGTTACTAGCGGCGTTGGCTTCGGCGCGATCGACCATGGTCTGCACGCCTTCGACCGCCACCACTTCGCGCACGGCTTTGGCCAGCGGCAAAGCGAAGTTGCCCAAACCGCAGAACAGATCCAGCACGCGTTCATCGCTACCCGGTTTCAGCCAGTCCAGCGCCTGCGCCACCATCGCTTCGTTGACGCCGGCATTGACCTGAATGAAGTCACCCGGTCGGTACGCCAGATCCAGATCCCACTGCTCCAGGCGATAGCCCAGTGTTTGCGAGGCATCGACCGGTTGCGGCTCGCCTTCGCCATGCAGCCACAATTGCGCTTCATGGAAATGGCAGAAGTCCTTGAGGATCGTCAGATCCGCTTCCGACAACGGCGCCATGTGCCGCAGCAACACCGCCAGTGACGAGCCACTGAACAACTCGACGTGACCCAGCGCTTGCGGTTTGCTCAAACGACGGAGCATCTCCGGCAAACGGGTCATGATCGGTTGCAAGGGCTGTACCAGCACCGGGCATTCGCTGATCGCGACGATGTCCTGGCTGCCCGCGGCGCGGAAACCGACTTCGAGTTTTTTCGCCTTCATGTCCCAGCGCACCGCGATGCGGGCGCGACGGCGATAGCCGAATTCAGGCCCGGTCAGCGGTGCTGCCCACGCTTCAGGTTCGACACCGGCAACACGCGACAATTGCTCGGCGAGCATGCGCTGTTTCAGGGCAAGCTGCTCGCTGTGGGGCAAATGCTGGACGCTGCAACCGCCGCAACGGCCGGCGTGCGGGCACGGCGCCGGGCGACGCAGTTCGCTGGCCTTGAACACGCGCTCGGTGCGCGCCTCGACCACTTTACCGTGGGCGCCAAGCACCCGGGCTTCAACCTCTTCGCCGGCGAGGGCGCCGAGGACGAACCAGGTTTTGCCTTCGAAAAACGCGATACCGCGACCGTCATTGGCCAGACGCTCAATGTTCAAGCGTTGCTTTTTGCCGGTCGGAATTTGCGCAGCCTTGCTGCCTCCGGTGGGCTGGAAGCGCAGGCCTCTCTCGTGCTTGGCCATCAGTTGGGCGCGTCGAAAATGCCGGTCGACAAGTAACGGTCGCCACGGTCGCAGATGATCGCGACGATCACCGCGTTTTCAACTTCTTTGGACAGGCGCAGCATCGCTGCCACCGCACCGCCCGAGGACACGCCGCAGAAGATGCCTTCTTCGCGGGCCAGACGCCGGGTGACGTCTTCGGCTTCGCTTTGCGCCATGTCGACGATACGGTCGACGCGGTCAGCCTGATAGATCTTCGGCAGGTATTCCTGCGGCCAGCGACGAATGCCCGGAATGGCTGAGCCTTCCATCGGTTGCAGACCAACGATCTGCACGCTGGCGCTCTGCTCTTTCAAGTAGCGCGACACGCCCATGATGGTACCGGTGGTGCCCATCGAACTGACGAAATGGGTGATGGTGCCCTGGGTCTGACGCCAGATTTCCGGGCCGGTGGTGGTGTAGTGCGCTTCAGGATTATCGCCGTTGGCGAACTGATCGAGCACCTTGCCACGGCCTTCGGCTTCCATACGCTGGGCGAGGTCGCGGGCGCCTTCCATGCCTTCTTCCTGGCTGACCAGAATCAGCTCGGCACCGTACGCGGTCATTGCCGCTTTACGCTCGGCGCTGGAGTTGTCGGGCATGATCAGGATCATCTTGTAACCCTTGATCGCGGCCGCCATGGCCAGCGCGATCCCGGTGTTACCCGAGGTCGCTTCGATCAGCGTATCGCCGGCATGAATCTGCCCGCGCAACTCGGCGCGAGTAATCATCGACAGCGCCGGCCGGTCCTTGACCGAACCCGCCGGGTTGTTCCCTTCGAGCTTGAGCAATAGGGTGTTGCTGGTAGCACCGGGCAGGCGCTGCAAACGCACCAGCGGCGTGTTGCCGACGCAATCGGCGATGGTTGGGTACTGCAGGGTCATGGCGTATTCGCAATCCAGACGTGCGGGGGCGCCTATCATACCGGCAAACCCGCGCAGGCCATATCACGCAAAGTGCGGTGCTTATGGTTTATGGGAATAAGGGATTGAAAGTCGCACCGGTGGTGCGACTTTTGCGGTGGGTCATCTTAATTGGCGGTGATGCGTATGGCCTCATCGCTGGCAAGCCAGCTCCCACAGTGACCCGTGTTGCTCTATTAATAGTGGCAGCAGTGCTGAGACTGTCTGGTATTGCTCAAACAATCTGCGGGTGAAACACATTCCCTGTGGGAGCTGGCTTGCCAGCGATAGCGTCAGTCGGCGCAACACCGTCATCCGCCACCAACCGCAGATTCAACCGCAACCCCGCCCCGCCATTCTCCGCCCAAATACTTCCGCCCTGACGCTGCACGGCATTGCGCGCGATGCTCAGCCCCAAGCCAAAACCACCGTCCCCGGGCCGCGAGCCGTCGAGCCGAGTGAACGGTGAAAAGATCCGCTCCAGATCCCCTTCCGCCACCCCGCCGCCCTGATCTTCCAGCCACAGGTGCCAGTAATCGCCATCCCTGCGTCCATCAAAGCGCACGATCCCGCCCGCCGGCGAATGCCGAATCGCGTTACGCAAAATGTTCTCCAACGCCTGCGCCAGCGTATTCAGGTTGCCCCGCACCCAGCACGACGCCTCGACCGAACACTGCAATTGCAGACTCGGCCAGCCGCTTTCGTAGCAGGCGTTATCCGTGAGCATTTCCCACAGGGCCTGGATCTGAATCGCCTCGTCAGGCAGTGGCGTACGGTCGGTATCGAGCCAGGCCAATTGCAGAGTGTCTTCGACCAGTCTTTGCATACCGTCGACCTCACGACCGATGCGCTCGCGCAGTTGCACCAGGCCTTGTTCACTTTCGCTGGCCACGCGCAAGCGGCTCAGCGGCGTGCGCAACTCGTGGGACAGATCACGCAGCAATTGCTGTTGCAGAGCCACGGTCGATTGCAGGCGTTCGGACATCGAATCGAACGCTCGCGCCAGCTCTCCAAGTTCGTCCGGGCGCTGGGTGATGCCGCTCGACAACCGCACATTCAACTGGTCAGCGCGCCAGGCGTTGGCCTGTTCGCGCAGGTTGTTCAGTGGCACAACCAACAGGCGATAGAGACCGACGCACAGCAACAAGGTGAACAGGCCCGGGATCACGCCGTTAGTGATAACGCGCCAGAACAACCGATATTTGCCCGGTAGGAATCGCTCGGGCAATTCGATCACCAGGCTACCTGCAGACGGTTCTTTGGGAAAAGGCACACGCAGCCAGGGTCGGCCCTGTTTGTGAATCGGCCAGTCGAGGCCGCGCAAGAACGTCAGGTGCTGGATTTCCTGCTCATTCAGCGGATCACTGCTCAGCGACTGCAAGTTGCCGCCGATGACGCCGACCCAACTGGCTTCGCGCAACTCCATACTCTGCAACCAGTCATCGACACCGCTGCGCCCGCCGTGCTGCCACGCTTGCTCGGCTTGCATCGCATAACGTGAAAGGGTGCCGCGTGCCTCGTCGGAGAGGAACTGATTGCGCTCCTCCATATAACGCCCCCACGACCAGCTCAGCCAGATCATCAGCAGACAAAATGCGACCAGCAGAAACGCCAGTTTCCAGAACAGTGAATGCCGCCCCGGCAATTCAGAGCGTTTCATCAGCGGCGCTCAATACGTAGCCCTTGCCCCACACAGTGCGCACTTCACGCTCGGTGTAACCGATGGCTTTGAGTTTGCGGCGGATCTGACTGATGTGCATGTCGAGACTGCGATCGTGGGCCGCGTAGCCACGCTGCAAAACATGTTGATAAAGGAAGGCTTTGCTCAGCACTTCCTCATCATTGCGGTTGAGGGTTTCGAGCAAGCGGAATTCGCTGCGGGTCAGCCCCGCGGGTTGCTCGCGAAAAAACACATCGCACTGTTCGTCATCGAACCGCAGCGTACCGACCGCCACGGGCACCGCGGGAGCGGCCGGGCGTCGATCCAGCGCAACCCGGCGCAGGATCGCTTCGATGCGCACATGCAACTCGGCCATGCTGAACGGTTTGGGCAAATAGTCGTCAGCACCGAGACGGAAACCGCTGATGCGATCTGCCTCGGCGCCAAGGGCCGACATCAGCAGCACCGGTGTCGAATGGCTCTGGCGCAACTGCGTCAGCACATTCAAACCGTCCATGCCCGGCAACAGAATATCCATCAGCACCACGTCGAACGGCTGGCGTTTGGCGATGCTCAGCCCTTCCTGGCCGTTCTGGCACCAGGTCACCTGAAAGCCGCTGCGGCCCAGATGTTCGTGAACATAGGCGCCGAGCACCGGATCGTCTTCGATGGAAAGAATGCGTGGCTGGCCGACGGAAACAGGAGTCATGAGTATCTGCAAGTAATTCTCAGTTGAGAGCGATTATTCAAGATTGTCGGACAGCGGGCAACTCAAGGTTGGCCCAACCGACAAATGAACACCGGCACCCTGCCCCACCACGAGTGCATTTTTCCGGAGATTGCCTGCGAGCAAATCGCTACACTGCGCCCATGCCGCGTGCCGGATGCACGCATGAGTCAACAGATCAGCGGGATGCAGGAGATAGGCGTGCTCAAGAAACTGGGAATCAAAGGTCGCGTGTTGTTGCTGACCTTGTTGCCGACCAGCCTGATGGCGCTGGTGCTGGGTGGTTATTTCACCTGGACGCAGCAGTCCGACTTGCAGAGCCAATTGATGCAGCGTGGCGAGATGATCGCCGAGCAACTGGCGCCGCTGGTGGCACCCGCCATGGGCCACGGCAACAGCGAGCTGCTGGAGCGCATCGCCACTCAGTCCCTTGAGCAACCGGACGTGCGTGCGGTGACCTTCCTCGCCCCGGACCGCTCACCGCTGGCCCACGCCGGCCCGACCATGCTCAATCAGGCGCCGAGCGGCGACAGCGCGCACTTGCAACGGCGTAGCGGCAATGACGCGACGCGTTATCTGATGCCGGTGTTCGGCAAACATCGCAACCTCGCCGGTGAACTGATCCCGGACGAATCCGACCGACTGCTTGGCTGGGTCGAATTGGAGCTGTCGCACAACGGCATGTTGTTGCGCGGTTATCGCAGCCTGTTTGCCAGTCTGCTGTTGATTGCCGCCGGTCTGGCGGGCGCGGCCCTGCTGGCGTTGCGCATGGGTCGTACCATCAACCGCCCGCTGGGCCAGATCAAACAAGCCGTCGCACAACTCAAGGACGGCCATCTGGAAACACGTTTGCCGCCGCTCGGCAGTCAGGAGCTGGATGAGCTGGCCTCCGGCATCAACCGCATGGCCGGCACCCTGCAAAATGCCCGCGAAGAACTGCAGCACAGTGTCGATCAGGCCACCGAAGACGTGCGCCAGAACCTGGAAACCATCGAGATCCAGAACATCGAACTGGACCTGGCGCGCAAAGAAGCGCTGGAAGCCAGCCGGATCAAATCCGAGTTCCTCGCCAACATGAGTCACGAGATCCGCACGCCGCTCAACGGCATTCTCGGTTTCACCCATCTGTTGCAGAAAAGCGAACTGACCCCGCGCCAGCTCGATTATCTGGGCACCATCGAAAAATCTGCCGACAGCCTGCTGGGGATCATCAACGAGATCCTCGACTTCTCGAAAATCGAGGCCGGCAAACTGGTGCTCGACCATATTCCGTTCAACCTGCGCGACCTGTTGCAGGACACTCTGACCATCCTCGCTCCCGCCGCGCACGCCAAACAGCTTGAGCTGGTCAGTCTGGTCTATCGCGACACGCCGCTGTCGCTGGTCGGGGACCCGCTGCGTCTGAAGCAAATCCTCACCAACCTGGTGAGCAACGCGATCAAGTTCACCCGCGAAGGCACCATCGTCGCCCGGGCCATGCTTGAAGAGGAACACGAAGACAGCGTGCAACTGCGCATCAGCATTCAGGACACCGGCATCGGCCTTTCAAACCAGGACGTGCGCGCGTTGTTCCAGGCGTTCAGTCAGGCCGACAACTCGCTGTCGCGGCAACCGGGCGGCACCGGTCTGGGGCTGGTGATTTCCAAACGCCTGATCGAACAGATGGGCGGCGAAATCGGCGTCGACAGCACGCCGGGCGAAGGCTCGGAATTCTGGATCAGCCTGAGCCTGCCGAAAACCCGTGACGACGCCGAAGACTTGCCGGCCGCGCCGTTGCTCGGGCGCCGCGTGGCGGTGCTGGAAAATCACGAACTGGCACGTCAGGCCTTGCAGCACCAACTGGAAGACTGTGGCCTCGATGTCACGCCGTTCAACACCCTCGAAACCTTGACCAATGGCGTCACCGGCGCCCACCAGACCGATCAGGCGATTGATCTGGCGGTGATCGGCATCACCAGCAACGACATGCTGCCCGAGCGTTTGAACCAGCACATCTGGGACCTCGAACACCTCGGTTGCAAAGTGCTGGTGCTGTGCCCGACCACCGAACAGACGCTGTTCCATCTGTCGGTGCCGAACCCGCACAGCCAATTGCAAGCGAAACCGGCCTGCACGCGCAAATTGCGCCGGGCCTTGGCCGACCTGGTCAACCCGCGCCTGCCCCGCAATGAGCCGGGCGAGCCGCTGTCGAGTCGGGCACCGAAAGTGCTCTGTGTCGACGACAACCCCGCCAACCTGCTGCTGGTGCAAACCCTGCTCGAAGACATGGGCGCCAAGGTGCTCGCCGTGGAAAGCGGCTACGCGGCGGTCAAAGCGGTACAGAGTGAATCCTTCGATCTGGTGTTGATGGACGTGCAGATGCCGGGCATGGACGGCCGACAGAGCACCGAAACCATTCGCCAGTGGGAAAGCGAACGGCACTGCACGCCGCTGCCGATCGTCGCCCTCACGGCCCACGCCATGGCCAACGAAAAGCGCGCGTTGCTGCAAAGCGGCATGGACGACTACCTGACCAAGCCGATCAGCGAGCGGCAATTGGCGCAGGTGGTGCTGAAATGGACCGGCCTGGCCTTGCGCAATCAAGCGCCGGAACGGATCAGCGACAGTGCGGCGGGCAGTCATGAACTGCCGGTGCTTGATCATGAGGAAGGCTTGCGCCTGGCTGCCGGCAAGGCTGACTTGGCGGCGGACATGTTGGCCATGCTGCTCGCCTCACTGGAAGCCGACCGCGAGGCCATTCGCACGGCTTGCGAAAACCGCGACCAGAATGCATTGATCGAACGCGTCCATCGCCTGCACGGTGCCACTCGTTATTGCGGCGTACCGCAATTGCGTGCGGCCTGTCAGCGCAGCGAAACCTTGCTCAAGCAAGATGACCCCAAGGCAGTCGCAGCGCTGGAAGAACTCGAGCGCGCGATCAACCGACTCGCGGCGCAAGCGAAGATCAGCGCCTGATCCACGGCAATGCCGGCCAGCGTCGGCAACGCTAAAGTGGTCTCGGGTGATTCAATCCGTGTCGATGCTCCAGGAGGATTCCATGCGCACGCTCGTTTTCAGTAGCCAGACCTACGACCGCGACAGCTTCCTCGCCGCCGATTGCCCGGTGGGTATCGAGCTGCACTTTCAACCGGCCCGACTCAGCCTCGATACGGCGGCACTGGCCGCCGCACATGAAGTGGTCTGTGCGTTTATCAATGATGACCTCAGCGCCCCGGTACTGGAGCGGTTGGCAGCTGGCGGCACGCGTCTGATTGCCCTGCGCTCGGCGGGTTACAACCACGTGAACCTGCCGGCCGCGAAACGACTGGGACTGGCCGTGGTGCGCGTACCCGCCTACTCGCCGCATGCGGTGGCCGAACATGCCGTGGCGCTGATCCTGGCCCTCAACCGTCGCCTGCACCGTGCCTATAACCGCACCCGTGAAGGCGATTTCAGCCTGCACGGCCTGACCGGTTTCGACCTGGTCGGCAAAACGGTGGGGATCATCGGCACCGGCCAGATCGGTGCGACCTTCGCGAAAATCATGCACGGTTTCGGCTGTGAGTTGCTGGCTTACGACCCGTTCCCGAACCCGGAGGTGCTGGCATTGGGCGCGCGCTATCTGAGCCTGCCGGAACTGCTCGCGCAGTCGCGGATCATCAGCCTGCACTGCCCGCTCAACGAGCAGAGCAAACACTTGATCAACCGCGATTCACTGGCGCACATGCAAACCGGCGCCATGCTGATCAATACCGGTCGCGGTGGTCTGGTCGACACCCCGGCATTGATTGACGCCCTGAAGGACGGCCAACTCGGTTATCTGGGCCTGGATGTCTATGAAGAAGAAGCGCAACTGTTTTTCGAGGACCGCTCCGACTTGCCCTTGCAGGACGATGTACTGGCGCGATTGCTGACCTTTCCCAACGTGATCATTACCGCGCACCAGGCCTTTCTGACGCGCGAAGCACTGGGTGCGATTGCCGCAATCACCTTGCACAACATCGCGACCTGGGCAGCGGGAACGCCACAGAACCAGGTCGAGGGCTGAGCGCTTTTCGGCTTATTTCGGTGAAAGCGAAGACGCCAGAATCAGCAACGCCAGCCAGCCGAAGCCAAAAAAACGCTGTTTCATCGAGTGGCCGTAGCGCAGCAGGAACCAGACGAAAAACATCGGCAGCAGGAAGATCATGATCTTCAGCCAGCCTTCCACCGGACGACTGCCGTCGGCATTGGCCTGCTCAGTGGCCGGTTGCTCGGTGGGCTGCTGGCGCCGACGCCGCGCAGCGGCAGGCATGACTTTCGGCAACGGTTGCGGTGCGGGTGCCGGGGCGATGGCCTCGGGCACAGACTTGTTACGCGGCAAGCTGCCGAACGAGATTGTCGCAGCCTGAACAGGCGCGGCTACGGTCTGCGCGTGCACTGCTTGCTCCGCCATCGGAGCCCCACAATGAATGCACGCGTTGGCTTCGGAGCTGATGCTCTTCTTGCATTCATAACATTCGATCAGCGCCATGTTCCGTTCCTTCAGAGTCGAGGCCGGCAGTTTGCCATGAGCGTCGCTGCATTTGAACCGGATCGAAGGTCGCACGCACGCATCATTCTGCAATCATGCCCGTGCTAGCATGTCGCGCATATTTGGAGGACCCATGGTCGAACACGATTTCCGCTACACCCTGATGAACCCGCAACACACCCTCACCGAATGCCGCGCCCTCGTTCCAGGCCGCTATCAGGTCACCGGCAATGGTGGCTCGATTCGCATCGGTGACGCGCTGTTGGTCACCCTCAAAGGCAGCAAGGACTTGTCCATGCGCCTGACCGTTGAAACCGTCCGCCACCTGATCAATCCGCCGGGCCAATGGACCGCGATGACCACGGGACCGGTGTTTGGTGAACTGGCGATCCACACCTGGCAGGTCAACTGCGACAGCTGCGCCAAAGAGCTGAGCTTCGAATTCGCGGTAGACGCCAAACTCGGTAAAACCGCAGAAAAACCGGCAGCCACCGCGCGCATCGCCGAACTGGGCTGGAAAGCCGTTGGCGACAAGCACTTGTGCCCGAAATGCCAGGTGTCGGCATGATCAAACGCCTTGCCCTGACCGCGCTGGTCGGTGCCGGCCTGGTGGGCTGTGCCGCAGAGCCTGTGCAACTGCAACAGAACCGCAGCTACATTCTGGAGTGGATCGGTGAGCGGCCGCTGATGGATTACAGCCATCTGACCGTGACCCTGGGCGATGATGGCCGCGCCTACGGCAACGGTGGTTGCAACCATTGGTTCGCACCGTACACGCTGGACGGTGACAAGCTGACCTTCGGCAAGATCGGCAAGACCCGCAAGCTCTGCGCACCGGCACTGATGGAGCAGGAGCAACGCTTCCTGCAGGCGCTGGAACATGTCCAGCGCTGGGACATCTCGCCGATCGAGCAGATGCGTTTCTGGCCGGCGGAAGGCAAACCGTTGCGCTGGTGGCTGGAAGAGGGTTGAGTCTCGAGGCCGCCAAGCCCTCACCCTAACCCTCTCCCAGGGGGAGAGGGGACTGATTGGGGGATATTGGAGAGCTACGCCGACCTGACCGGCCTATACCGAATCCATAATCGACTTAATCTTTCAGGTCGCTGTAAATCGCCAGACACCTCGGTCGGCCCCCTCTCCCACCGGGAGAGGGCTGGGGTGAGGGGCTTTTGACGTTACTGGGTCGCCTGCAGAGCCTCAAGCTTCGCCATCACCCCCGCCGCCGTCTGCTCGCCCATCAACTGCTCACGCACCTTGCCCTTGTTGTCGATGATGTACGTCACCGGCAATGCCTCACTGCGCGGCAACTCGAACAGTTCCGCCGGATCCTGCGCCAGCACAGTGAACTTGATGCCGAGCTTCTCGCTCGCCTCTTTCAGCTCCGCGCCCTGCACGTTGTCGAAGTTGACCCCGAACACGCCGACGTTCTTGCTCTTCAGTTCATCAGCCAAATGGTTGAGTTCCGGGATCTCGGTCCGGCACGGGCCACACCATTCGGCCCAGTAGTTCAGCACCACCCATTGTTTATCCAAACGCTCGGACGCAACTTTCTGACCGTTCTGGTCGTTCCCGTAATCATTGCCGCAGCCCCCCAGCATCAACGCCCCGAATATCGTCAATGCCGCTGCCAATCGCCGTGTCATGTCATGTTCCTTGTGAAAAATTGAAGGCGCCTGCGACCCATTGCCTCCGAAGGTTCTGGATTGCGCGCTGCACAGTTAGAATAGCCGCCACTTTACGCCAGAAGCGACCCGCCATGACCGATCTGACGCTTTATCACAATCCGCGCTGCTCGAAATCCCGCGGCGCGCTGGAGCTGCTTGAAGCCCGCGGCCTGACCCCGAACGTCGTGCGTTACCTCGAAACCCCGCTGAATGCGGCGCAAATCAAGGCCCTGCTCGGCAAGCTCGGGATCAGCGCACGCCAGTTGCTGCGCACCGGGGAAGATGAATACAAAATGCTTCAGCTGGCTGACGAAAGCCTCAGCGAAGCGCAACTGATCGACGCGATCGCCCAGCATCCAAAACTGATGGAACGACCGATTCTTGAAGTCGGCGACAAAGCCGTAATCGGTCGTCCGCCGGAAAATATCCTGGCGTTGTTACCGTGAGCGCGCCGTACATTCTGGTGCTGTATTACAGCCGCAACGGCTCGACCAACGAGATGGCCCGGCAGATTGCCCGCGGCGTCGAACAGGCGGGTCTCGAAGCACGCCTGCGCACGGTACCGGCGATCTCCGCCGAGTGCGAAGCCGTGGCGCCGGACATTCCGGGCGAAGGCGCCTTGTACGCGACCCTGGATGATCTGAAGAATTGCGCCGGTCTGGCGCTGGGCAGCCCGACGCGTTTCGGCAACATGGCCGCACCTTTGAAGTACTTCCTCGATGGCACCAGCAACCTCTGGCTGACCGGCGCCCTCGTCGGTAAACCGGCCGGCGTGTTCACGTCTACCGCCAGCCTGCACGGCGGTCAGGAAACCACTCTGCTGTCGATGATGTTGCCACTGCTGCACCACGGCATGCTCATCACCGGCCTGCCTTACAGCGAATCGGCGCTGCTGGAAACCCAGGGCGGCGGTACGCCTTACGGTGCCAGTCATCACGCTGGGGCTGACGGTAAAAAAGGCCTCGATCAGCACGAAGTGGCGCTGTGTCGTGCATTGGGTCTGCGGCTGGCGAAAACCGCTCAGAAACTGGTGGGCTGAGATGGCGAAGAAGCCGAAGATTCTGCCGAGTGTCGAGTGGCTTGAACCGCGCGTGAAAGCGATGCGGGCGCTCAGCCTGCTGAGTTTTTTCGCGCTGGCCGGTCTGCTCGCGGCCTACTATCTGGTTTTCGCTGACCTGCACGGCGCGCGGCCGTGGGTGATTCTGCTGGTCGAGTTGATCCCGTGGATTGTCCTCGCACCGGCGATGATCATGGGCAGCGCCCGCGGGCATTCGTGGATGTGTTTTGTGGTGAATCTGTATTTCATCAAAGGCGCACTGGCGGCGTATGACCCGAACCGACAGTTGTTTGGGGTGCTGGAGATGGTCGCGAGCCTGGCGGTGTTCTGCTCGGCGCTGTTGTATGTGCGCTGGCGGTATCAGTTGAATCGCAAACTGGCGGGTGAAGGCGAGATCTCCGTCGCCTGACAGACCGCCATCGCTGGCAAGCCAGCTCCCACAGGTTTTTGCGTCGATCACAGAATTGTGTTTCAACTGCGATCCTGTGGGAGCTGGCTTGCCAGCGATTGGGGCAACTCGGTTTCAATGATTGACGGTGTACGCGAGCATCATCGAAATCTGGCTCATCGCCCGCCCGCCGCTCTGCTCATGCCACTGGTTGAACGCATCCTGCACAATCGCCAGATCACGCAGACTGGTCGGCACCTTGTCGACGATCTTCTGTGCGTTCAGCGCGGCGACCACGTCGTAGCTCGGCACAAACGTATCCTTGCCGACCATGCGCAAAAACCGGGGCGCCGACAGCCCGCCCAGTTGATGTCCGTGCTTTTTCAGGTAGGTCCACAAACCGACAATATCGGTCACCGGCCAGTCGGCGATCAGCGCACCGAAACTGCCCTTCTCTTTTTCTACATCAAGAATGAACTGCGCATTGCGCGGCACGCTTTTCAGTTTGCCGAGATGGCGAATGATCCGCGCATCCTGCATCAGACGCTCAAGGTGTTCGGCGCTCATCAGCACGACTTTTTCCGGATCGAACTTGAAGAACACTTCTTCGAAGGCCGGCCACTTGGCGTCGACCAGACTGTGCTTGAGGCCGGCGCGGAACACGCGCAGGGCCATGGTCGAGAGGTAGCGGCCGTCGCTGATCTTGCGCAGTTGCGCCGGGGTCTTGGGAACGGGCAGATGGGCTTCCAGTTCAGCCGCCGAACCGAAACGGTTCAGACAGTATTCGTGCAGCCACTTGTAATCGCGCATGCCCTCTCCTATTGAATAAAGCGAAGAAACCAATGTGGGAGCGAGCCTGCTCGCGAAGTGGGAGTCTCAGTCAACAAATCAGTTGAATGACACACCGCTTTCGCGAGCAGGCTCGCTCCCACATTTGAAGGTGTTTACAGGTTGACGACGTTAACGAAGCGCGAAGCCGCAGTCTCGTCGATCTTCAGGCTGGTGAAGTCGAACAGGTTGCGGTCGGCCAGTTGCGACGGGATCACGTTCTGCAGACTGCGGAAGATGCTTTCGGTTCGGCCCGGGGTCTTGCGCTCCCAGTCCTGAAGCATTTCCTTGACCACCTGACGCTGCAGGTTCTCCTGCGAACCGCAGAGGTTGCACGGGATGATCGGGAATGCCTTGAAGTCCGAATAGGCCTGGATGTCTTTCTCGTTGCAGTACGCCAGCGGACGAATCACCACGTTGCGACCGTCATCGGCGCGCAGTTTCGGCGGCATGGCTTTCAGCGAACCGTTGAAGAACATGTTGAGGAAAAACGTCTCGACGATGTCGTCACGGTGATGACCGAGGGCCATTTTGGTCGCGCCGATTTCATCGGCGAAGGTGTACAGGGTGCCGCGACGCAGGCGCGAGCACAGCGAGCAAGTGGTCTTGCCTTCCGGGATCAATTCCTTGACCACCGAGTAGGTGTCTTTCTCGACGATGTGGTACTCGACGCCCAGCTCTTTCAAATAAGCCGGCAGCACGTGCTCGGGGAAACCCGGCTGCTTCTGATCCATGTTCACGGCGACGATCTCGAACTTGATCGGGGCAACCTTCTGCAGGTGCAGCAGCACATCGAGCAGGGTGTAGCTGTCCTTGCCCCCGGACAGGCAGACCATGACCTTGTCGCCGTCTTCGATCATGTTGAAATCGGCGACCGCTTCGCCGGCCAGGCGGCGCAGGCGCTTTTGCAGTTTGTTCTGGTTGACCGTAAGAGTGCCCATGACGCGAAATCCGTGAGGTGTGACGAAAGGCCGGCATTTTACGCAAAAACCCCGGCGTTGTGGGCACAGGTTGTCGTTGCCCAGGTTTGCATTCTTTACAGACCCCAAGGCGATTAAGCCCTTTGTTTACAGCGCGATTTGCTCTAAGCCCCTAATACCTGTGCGGGTAAGTCCTTTCTATACTGCGACATAAGGTCGCACACAATCTGAAGACCTGTATTTGCTCGGCCACCTTGGCCCGTAGGCGCTCCGTTGGGGGGCGATGGCAATAACAAGAGGAGTGACTGGCATGATCCATCACGTAGTGGGACTTTTTACCCACCCCGATCAGGAATGGAAGGAAATCCGTGGCGACCAAGAGGAAAGCATCAGCCACATGTACCTCACCCACACGCTGATTCTGGCGGCGATCCCCGCTGTCTCGGCGTTTATCGGCACGACTCAGGTCGGCTGGGTCATCGGCAACCGTGCACCGGTGATGCTCACCGTCGAAAGCGCGATCTGGATGACGGTCATGTCATATCTGGCGATGCTGGGCGGGGTCGCGGTCATGGGGGCCTTCGTGCACTGGATGGCGCGCACTTACGACGCCAACCCGAGTCTGGCCCGTTGCGTGGCGTTCGCCACCTACACCGCAACACCGTTGTTTGTCGGTGGGTTGGCGGCGCTGTATCCGCACATGTGGCTGGGGATGATCGTCGGCACGGCAGCCATCTGCTACACGGTGTATCTGTTGTACGTGGGGCTGCCGACGTTCATGAATATTCCGTCGGATGAAGGCTTCCTGTTTTCCAGCTCGGTGCTGGCGGTGGGTCTGGTGGTGCTGGTTGCCATCATGGCGTTCACCGTGATTGTCTGGGGGCTGGGCGTTGGTCCCGTCTATACGAACTGACTCGATAAGCCAATCAGAGGCCGCCGCAAGGCGGCCTTGTCGTTTGCGCGATGACCATTCGGCAGTTTGGCGATTCGCAAGTCCACGACGTTGCGGCATACTCGATGCCTCTGGAGATCCATCAAGCATGCCCGAGCAACTCAATACCCGCGTCGAAGACTGTTACCAACTCGCTGAATCCTTTTTCAAACGTTCCTTCCCCCGCCCTGTCGTCAGCCTCAAGCTGCGCGGGCAAAAGGCTGGTGTCGCGCATCTGCACGAGAACCTGCTGCGCTTCAACCCGCAGTTATACCGGGAAAACACCGAACACTTCCTCAAGCAGACCGTGGCCCATGAAGTTGCACACCTGATTGCCCATCAGCTGTTCGGCGACCGCATTCAGCCGCATGGCGAGGAATGGCAACTGATCATGCGCGGCGTTTACGAACTGCCGCCGGATCGCTGCCACACCTATGAGATCAGGCGACGCAGCGTGACCCGCTATATCTATAAATGCCCCTGCGCCGACAGTGATTTCCCGTTTTCGGCGCAGCGCCATAGTCTGGTGCGGCAGGGACGGCGGTATTTGTGTCGGCGCTGCCGCAATACATTGGTGTTCAGTGGTGAGATGCGGGTGGAATAGTCAGTTTGTGTCGCCCTGACTGGCCCCATCGCTGGCAAGCCAGCTCCCACAGGTTTAGGTGTCGTAAACAGAACCTGTGGCCCCCTCGAAAACTGTGGGAGCTGGCTTGCCAGCGATGAGGCCAGAACAGGCACTAAAGAATGACTTTGGCCCGGCGCAGCTCTTCAATTTTTGAAGGACTCAACCCCAACTCCCCCAACACCTGATCCGTATGCTGCCCCAATACCGCCCCCACATGCCGAGGCGCCGGCAACGCTTCGGAAAACTTCAACGGACACGCTATCTGCGCCTGCGTCGTGCCATCCCCACGCGGTACCTGTGTCACCAATTCCCGCGCCCTCAGCTGCGGATGGCTTACCGCCTCACCCAGGCTCAACACCGGCTCGACACACGCATCGATCCCGGCAAACAACTCGCACAACTGCGCAAAGTCATGCTTTTCAAACTCGACCGTCAGCGCGTATTTCAACGCTCGCTGCTGCTCAGGCTTTGAGGACAAGCCCTGCGCTGCCAACTCCGGCCGCCCCAGCGCCGTACACAGTTGCTGCATGAACCCGGGTTCCAGACTCCCCACCGACATCCAGCGCCCGTCGCGAGAGCGGTAGTAGTCGTAAAAACTGCCACCGTTGAGCATCTGCTCTTCCCACGCCGGCTCTTCGCCGCAAGCGAGATACCCGGCGCCGGCCATGGCATTCAGGCTGAACGCGCAATCGGTCATGCTCACGTCCAGATGTGTGCCCTGCCCGGTCTGCTGCCGGGCAATCACCGCCGCGAGCAAACCGATCACCCCGTGCAACGAACCACCCGCCACGTCAGCCACTTGCATGCCCAACGGCAACGGCCCGCTTTCGGCGCGGCCGGTGTAGCTGGAAAGCCCGGCCAGCGCCAGATAGTTGATGTCATGCCCGGCGCGATCCTTGTACGGCCCGGTCTGGCCGTAACCGGTGATCGACACGTAGATCAGCTTCGGGTTGATCGCCTTCAGCGCTTCATAGCCCAGGCCCAGACGTTCCATCACACCGGGGCGAAACTGCTCAAGCAGAATGTCGTGATCGGTCAGCAGTTGCTTGACCACTTCCAGCGCTGCGGGCTGTTTCAGGTCCAGCGCCAGGCTGCGCTTGTTGCGATTGAGGTAGGCGTGACTGGCCGATACTCCACCATCATGCGGCGGCAATACCCGCAACAGATCCATGCGCGTCGGTGACTCGATGCGCAACACGTCGGCGCCCATGTCCGCCAGCAACAACGAGGCGAACGGCCCCGGCAGCAGCGTCGAGAAATCGAGGATCTTCAGTGAGGCCAGCGGTGCGGACATGGGCGAACTCCTTGGGCGATGCACTCAGCCTAGGCAGCGATGCCGCGCACGGCAATCACCGCAAATGTCAGCAGGTGTGACCGTTACGCTCAAACAGCAGGCAAGAAAAAACCCGCCGAAGCGGGTTTCTTCAATTCAAGCAGTGCTTACTTCACATTGCTCGGGGTTGCGCCTTCAGCCACACCCAGGTCATCTTCCGGACGGGTATCAGCGATACCACGACCGCCCGAGGCCAGCTCGGTTTGCAGCGTGTCGGTGTCCAGCTCTTTCACCCACTTGGCAACCACGATGGTCGCAACAGCGTTGCCAACGAGGTTGGTCAGTGCGCGGGCTTCGGACATGAAGCGGTCGATACCGAGGATCAGCGCCAGACCGGCCACCGGCAGGTGACCGACCGCCGACAGAGTGGCGGCCAGCACGATGAAGCCCGAACCGGTGACACCGGCTGCGCCTTTGGAGGACAGCAGCAACACCACCAGCAGGGTGATCTGGTGAGTGATGTCCATGTGCGTGTCGGTGGCCTGAGCAATGAACACCGCGGCCATAGTCAGGTAGATCGCAGTACCGTCGAGGTTGAACGAGTAGCCGGTCGGGATCACCAGACCCACTACCGATTTCTTCGCGCCCAGACGCTCCATTTTGATCAGCATGCGCGGCAGTACCGATTCCGACGACGAGGTGCCGAGTACGATCAGCAGCTCTTCACGGATGTAACGGATCATCTTCAGCACGCTGAAACCGTGCATGCGCGCGATGGCGCCGAGCACGATCAGGATGAACGCCAGGCAAGTGATGTAGAAGCAGATCATCAGTTGACCCAGCTGCACCAGCGAACCCACGCCGTAGGCACCGATGGTGAACGCCATGGCACCGAAGGCACCGATTGGCGCGAGCTTCATGATCATGTTGATGATGTTGAACATCACGTGGGCGAAGCGATCGATGAAGTCGAGGATCGGCTTGCCGTAGGCGCCCAGGCGATGCAGGGCGAAACCGAAGATCACCGAGAACATCAGCACTTGCAGGATGTCACCGGTGGCGAACGCACCGACGATGGTGGTCGGGATCACGTTGAGCAGGAAGCCGACAACGCTTTGGTCAGCGCCAGCCGCGACGTAAGAAGCGACTTTCGAAGCGTCTAGGGTGGCGACGTCGATGTGCATGCCGGCGCCCGGTTGCACAACGTTGACCACAACCAGACCGACCAGCAAAGCGATGGTCGAAACGATTTCGAAGTACAGGAGTGCGTAACCGCCGGTCTTGCCGACCGACTTCATGTTCTGCATGCCGGCGATGCCGCTGACCACGGTGCAGAAGATGATCGGGGCGATGATCATTTTGATCAGTTTGATGAACCCGTCACCCAGCGGCTTTACCGCCACACCGAACTGCGGGTAATAGTGACCGAGCGCGATACCGATAACGATTGCGACGATCACCTGTAAATACAGGGATTTGTACAGTGGCTGACGAGTCGTCATTGCAGGTTTCCTCAAGAGCCTCGCGTGACAACATCCATCTGTTGGCCGCGAAACCTGAATTGCGAACCCTCCTGCACTGGAGGGATTTGTTGTTGGAGCGGCGTTTTCCGGTCGGGATAAACGCACGCTTCTGTCGCTCTTATCGCAAACGCCGTGCCACTTTGGTGCGATTCGCTGCAAGCCTTTTGATATCAGGGATTCCAGGTGAATGGATGTCACCATCCGGTTACTCAAGTGTGGCGGATTTCCGCCAACTCGCCGCTTCTCGTCCTACAATTTGGCGGAAATCCGCCTTGTAGGCGTGTCCAGCCGCCGGCTACCATCCGGCGCCTGAGGAAGGATCTGCCGCTTATGCGCGAACGTACCATCGCCAGTCATTTCGCCCGTGCCGCCCTCGGTGGCGCACGCCGCGTGGGTTTCGATTACTCGGGCCTGCTGCTGCAACTGGGCATCAGCCCGGAATTGCTCGATGAGCCGCGTGCGCGCATTGCCCCGGAACAATTCACCCGGTTGATTCAGGGCCTGTGGCTGGCGCTGGACGACGAATACCTGGGTTTCGGCAACGCAGCGAGCAAGCCCGGCAGTTTCGCGATGATGTGCCATGCCTCGATTCACTGCCGCAATCTGGAGAAGGCACTGCAACGCGGTTTATTGTTTTATAGCCTATTCCCCGAAGCTCCGCGCCTGAGCCTCAGTCGCGAAGACGAATGGGTACGTTTGAGCCTCGATGATTCGCAGATGTGGGACCCGGATCACTTTCTTACTGAAAGCCTGCTGGTGATCTGGCATCGTCTGGGCAGTTGGCTGATTGGTCAGCGGATTCGCCTCGAACAGGCGACATTCAGCTATCCACGCCCGGAGCATGGCGCCGAATATGACCTGCTGTTCCCCTGCCCGCTGACCTTCGGCACCGAGCAAAGCAGCCTTTTATTCCACTGCCGCTATCTGGCTATGCCGCTGTTGCAGGACGAACGCACCCTCAAACACTTCCTCGAACGCTCCCCCGCCGACCTGCTCTCACGTCCGGACGACGGCGACAGCCTGAGCAGCCGCCTGCGCCGCTTGCTCAGCCGCGACAGTGCGAACTGGCCGGATCTGGAGGCGGTCGCGGCGCATCTGCACATCAGCCCGCAAACCCTGCGCCGGCATTTACGCGAGGAAGGCACGAGTTTTCAGGAACTGAAGGATCAGCTGCGGCGGGATATCGCCATTTATCATTTGGGGCGGGCGGATCTGTCGTTGCAACAGATCGCCGAACAGCTCGGATTTTCCGAGCCGTCGGCGTTCCATAGGGCGTTCAAGAAGTGGACGGGGCTGACACCGGGGGCGTATCGGGCGCAGGAGCAGTGAGGCAATCAACAATCTTGTGGTGAAGTCACTGGCCCCATCGCTGGCAAGCCAGCTCCCACAGGTTTTGAGGGTGTACATGAATTTTGTGTACAACTCGGACATTGTGGGAGCTGGCTTGCCAGCGATGGGGCCAGAAAGGCCGACATTCAAACTGCAGGAAAATGAATCCTGAACGCCGCCCCACCCATCGGCGAATCGCCCAGCGCCAACTTGGCGTTATAGCTTTCAATAATGTCCTTGACCACGGCCAGCCCGATGCCCTGCCCCGGATGCTGAGCATCCAGGCGTTCACCACGCTCAAGAATCCGCGCGCGCTGATCCGGCGGCACACCCGGGCCGTCGTCTTCCACACACAATTCCACCCCGGCAAGGGTTTCGCGCACGCTGATGCGCACTTCGCCCAGACACAGGCGATAAGCGTTCTCCAGCAAGTTGCCCATCATCTCCAGCAACGCACCCTGCTCGATCGGCACGTAACAATGCTCAGGCAGATCAAAGGCCACGCGCACATGTTTATCGCGGTAAACCTTGTCGAGGGTGTCGCAGAGACTTTTCAACACCGGTTGCAGGCGCACCTGATGGCGCACCAGACCGCTTTTGCGCAAGCTGGCCCGTTGCAGTTGGTAGCTGATTTGCTGGCTCATGCGCTCGATCTGGCTTTGCAGCACCCAGGCCTGATCGCGTTCTTCGGGACGTTGGGCCATGTCTTCACTGACACCTTGCAACACCGCCAGCGGGGTTTTCAAGCTGTGCGCCAGATCATCGAGAGAGTCTCGATAACGACTGCGCTGCTGGCGCTCGCTGTGCAGCAAACGGTTGAGCGAGCCGGTCAGGCGCAGCAGTTCGCGGGGATGTTGCTCGGTGAGACTTTCACGGGTGCCGCCTTCGATTTCGTCGAGTTCCTGACTGAGCCGACGCAGGGCTTTGAGGCCCCAGGTCAGGCCGATCCACAGCAGCGCCAGCAGCACGAGTAATGCAGCGCCGAAGCCCAGATAGAGGTTCTCGCGAAGGCCTTCGAGGGTCGTTTCGTACTCGCGCACCGGCTGCAGGGCGACGATGCTGAATGCCGCGCTTTTACCGCCGAGCAGCTTGACCTCAACGTCGTAGACAAAGAATTCCTGACCATTGCTTTCGCGGATCCGCGCAAACTCGTTACCGAGGCCGTCATAACGCGGTTTGTAGTTGATCTGCTCTTCCTGGGTGGCTTTCGAACGCCAGACCAGGTGCCCTTCGCGGTCGTAGATGTAGCCGAGCAAACGGAAGTCGGTGAGGTTGAAACGCTCATCCGGCAACTGATTGGGCATCACCAGCCGACCGTTCTCAATCCGCGCGGCGGAGATCAGCGTGGTCACGTCCGAGGCCAGCCGCTGCTCGATCGAGTCCTGCAACGCCAGGCTGAACGCGCCTTGCATGGCCGGCAGCAAGGCAAGCATGAACAACACCGCCAACGTGGTGGCGGCGAGCATCAAGCGAACGCGAAGGGAACGAATCAAGTGCAGCGCTCATTGAACAGATAGCCGAGGCCACGCACGGTGTCGATCGGCTTGAACCCGGCCGGGCCTTCGAGTTTGCGCCGCAAACGGCCGACCAGCACTTCGATGACATTCGGATCGCGCTCGTCGTCGTCCGGGTAGAGCTGTTCCATCAAGCGATCCTTGGGCACCACTTGCTGGTGATGGCGCATCAGGTATTCGAGGATGCGGTACTCGTAGGCGGTCAGCGCCAGCGGTTGCTCGTCGAGGGTCGCCTGTTTGCGATTGAGGTCGAGCAGCAGCGGGCCGGCGACGATGGTCGACTGGGTAAAACCGCTGGAGCGGCGCAGCAAGGCGTTCAGGCGCGCGTCGAGTTCTTCGAACTGGAACGGTTTGACCACGTAATCGTCAGCGCCCGCGGCGAGGCCTTCGACCTTGTCCTGCCAGTTGCCGCGCGCGGTGAGGATCAGGATCGGGAAGGTCTTGCCGCCCGCGCGCAACTGGCGGATCAGGTCGAGGCCGCCCATGCCCGGCAAGCCAAGATCGATCACCGCCAGGTCAAAGTTGAACTGCCCGGTCTGGTACAGCGCCTCTTCGGCATTGGCCACGGATTCGACCACGTGACCGCTTTCCGTCAGGCGGGTTTGCAGGTGATGGCGCAACAGCGCTTCATCTTCGACGACCAACAGTTTCATGACCTTCTCCTAATCACTTGAAATCTCCACAACCACCTGTGGGAGCGAGCTTGCTCGCGAAGGCGGCTATTCAGTCAACGAGGTGTTGAATGAAACATCGCTTTCGCGAGCAAGCTCGCTCCCACAGGGTTCCAAGGCGATTCGCTCCTTAGAAATTGTAGTTGGCCGACAGATAAGTCTGGGCGCTGCTGGTCAAATCCAGCGAGCCCTGCTTGCTGCCACCGCTCTCTTTCATTTCAGTGCTGGCGTTGCTGCGCAGGTAACGGTAACCGAGTTCGACCGAGGTGTTCTGCGAGACTTGCTGCAACACACCGAACTGGCCGCCGACCGCATAACCGATGTCACTGTCGCGGCTGTAGCTCGGCGAATCCTGAGTCAGCTTGGTCAAACCCGCCGTCGCACCGCCGAACAACTTGGTGCTGCCGCCCACCGGGTAGAACAGATCGTAGCTGCCCAACAGGTTTTCCTGACGCAGTTTAATGCCATTGTGCGAACCCGACACGTTGTCGTAGGTGGCGTAGTAGCGACCCTGGCTGTTTTGCTGACCGAGGCGGACGCCGTAGGTGTTGTTGCCGTCGATGGCGCCAGTGGCGTTCGGGTGATCGAGGTTGTTGTTCAGCGAGTTGGATTTGTTGATCTTGTCGCTGGTCTGGCCGAAGCTCAGGCCGGCGAAGTTCGAAGTGGTGTCGGCCTGGGCCGCGATACTGGCGCTCATTACGGTCAATGCCAGCAACAGTTTATTAAAAGTCATGTGTATTTCCTCTTTCACAGTGCTGTTTGGGTATGGCGCAAGGTTACTGACCCTCCCCTGTACCGCCCCTGAACCGTCTCTGAACCTGACCTGAACCAAATGAACTAGGCTGTTTTGACCCTTTACTGTCAGGAGACCCGACCATGCGCCTGTTCCTCGCCCTTACTTTGCTGGCTGTCAGCAGCCTCACTCAGGCTGCGATCAAGACTGAAGAAATTCCCTACCAAAGTGCCGATGGCACAAAGTTGATCGGCTACTACGCCTATGACGACGCCATCAAAGGCAAGCGTCCGGGTGTCGTCGTGGTGCACGAATGGTGGGGTCTGAACGATTACGCCAAGCGCCGCGCTCGCGATCTCGCCGAGCTCGGCTACAGCGCGCTGGCGATTGATATGTACGGCGAAGGCAAGAACACCGAGCACCCGAAAGATGCAATGGCGTTCATGCAGGCCGCGACTCAGGATGCGGCGGCTTCCAGCAAGCGCTTCGAGGCCGGGCTGAATTTGCTGAAGAAGCAGCCGCAGACCGACGTCAACAAAATCGCCGCCATCGGTTACTGCTTCGGCGGTGGCGTGGTGCTCAACGCCGCGCGACAAGGTGAGCCGCTGGCAGGCGTGGTGAGTTTCCACGGTGCGCTGGCGACCAAGACCCCGGCAACGCCTGGCAGCGTGAAGGCGAAGATTCTGGTCGAGCACGGCGTGCTGGACAGCATGGTCACGCCGGACAATGTCACCGCATTCAAGTCAGAAATGGACAAGGCCGGGGCTGACTATCAGTTCGTCAGTCTGGAGGGCGCCAAGCATGGTTTCACTAATCCGGATGCCGATCGCCTCAGCCATGGCGAGCACGGTGGCCCGGACATCGGGTACAACAAGGCCGCGGATGAAAAATCCTGGGCTGACATGAAAGCGTTCTTGCAGAAAATCTTTAGCTGACCGCCAGCACCTGATCGTTCCCACGCGCAGCAAAGGCATGCAGCCCGGGACGCTCTGCGTCCCAAAGCGGACGCAGAGCGTCCATTGAGGCATTCCCACGCAGAGCGTGGGAACGATCATCTCGACCTCGGCCCGACTAACCGGCAAAATGCCCGCCATGAATCTCACCCCCACTCTCCCCGCCTGCTGCACTGCGCTCGACAGCCACTGGCCGTTGCCGACGGTGTTGCCCGACACCGTGCTGCTCAGCACCCATTTCGACGCGGCTCAATTGCTTGGCGATGACTTTCGCCGTAGCGCCATCGAGCCGCCGCCAAGCATTCAGCGCTCGGTGGCCAAGCGTCAGGCAGAATTCCTCGCTGGGCGGATTTGCGCCCGCGCAGCGTTGCAGCAATTGGAAGGCAGCGGCGTTGTACCAGCGATTGGTGAAGACCGCGCACCGATATGGCCGGCACATATCTGCGGCTCGATCACCCACAGCACCGGTCGTGCGGCGGCAATTGTTGCCAATAAGCAGCATTGGCGTGGGCTGGGCATGGATCTGGAAAACATGCTCAACACCGAACGTGCCGAGCGCCTGGCTGGGGAGATTCTCACGCCACCTGAAATGCAGCGCATGACGGCCGCCTCGCGGGAACAGTTGGCGTTGTGGGTGACGCTGACGTTTTCGGTGAAAGAAAGTCTGTTCAAGGCGCTGTACCCGATTGTGCAGCAGCGCTTTTATTTCGAGCACGCTGAAGTACTGGAGTGGACTGAAGCGGGCCAAGTGAGGTTGCGGCTGTTGACGCACTTGTCCGCCGAGTGGCGCAACGGCACCGAACTGGAGGCGCAGTTCGGGGTGCAGGATGGGCAGTTGCTGAGTCTGGTCAGCATCAAGGCCTGAAATCTTTATCACCTGTCAGGGCCTCATCGCTGGCAAGCCAGCTCTCACAGGTTTCTGTGTGAACCTTAAATCTGTGCTCACCCCGGTCACTGTGGGAGCTGGCTTGCCAGCGATGGGGCCAGCACAATCACCGCAAATACTTAGCGGCGTTCCTGATTCCTCGGCCAACTCAGGCTGAAACACGCCCCACCCAGACTCTTGCTCTTGCCAATGATCGCCCGGCCGTCATGCCAGTGAATGATCCGCCGCACAATCGACAACCCCAGACCATGCCCGCCCGACGCCCGCGTACGGCTGTCGTCCAGACGCAGAAACGGCGTAAAAATCCGCTCCCACGCCACTTCCGGTACGCCCGGCCCGTCATCTTCGACATCCACGCGACAGCGCAATTGCCCGACCTGATAACTCACCGTCACGTTCGAACGTGCATGGCGCATCGCGTTGCTCACCAGATTCTGCAGCGCCCGGTGCAGATAGCGCGGCTCGGCTTCGACCCAGGCATCATCGTTGTCCGCAGCAGACAGGCACAAACCACGCTGCACCGTGACCTCGGCGCGTAACGGCGCCAGTTCCTCGATCACCTGATTGACCAATGCGTCCAGATCGATGCGCTGAAACGTCAGCGCCGGTGAACCTTGTTCCAGCCGCGCATAGGTGAGCATTTCATCGACCAGTTTATCGAGGTCTTCGATGTCGTGATCCATGCCCTCACGGTACTTCTCCAGCGCTTGCGGCGTGGTCGCCGAGCCGATCATCTCCAGGCCGAAACGCAGACGCGCCACCGGTGTGCGTAATTCATGGGACACCGCGCGCACCAGTTCACGCTGGATCGCCAGCAGTTGCTGCAAGTGCTCGGCCATGCCATTGAACGCCGCTGCCAGACGTCCGACCGAATCGGCACCGCGCGCCGGCACACGGGTTTCCAGACTGCCCTTGGCGATGCGCGTGGCCGCCGCTTCGAGCCCGCGCAAACGCCGCTCCAGCTGGCGCACCAGCAAATAAACGATCAGACCGATCAGGCTCAGCCCCAGCGCAGCGATCAACACCAGCCATTCCGGTGGGTAGGGATTCATCTGATAGAGCGGCCCGATCTCCAGCACCCACGGCGTGCCGACCATGCCGGCAAAGACGCGGATCGAATCGCCGCCCTTGCCCAGCGCCATGACGGTGTCGCCTTCGGCCACGCGGCGGCTCTGGTCTTCGTCCATGTCGGCATCATTCACCGTGACCAGGCGCAGATCGAAACCGAAACCCTTTTCTTCCTTTATCTGTGCGAGACGCTTGGGCTGCTCGCCGACCGGTACGCGCACCAGCTCATCGGCCAACAGGTAAATGGTCGCGCGGGCCAGCTGTTCGCTGATCTGCTGCACTTCTCCCACCAGCACTAGCTGTTCCTTGTCGCTGACCATCCGGTAAACCTTCGCCGCGTGCGGCCCGGTCTGCTCGACCAACGCCTGACCACGCTGCACGCGGGTGCGCTGGGACAGATCAAGGTCGGTTTCGGCAAATGTCTTCAGGGCCAGCGGAATCCCCAGCAAACGCTCCCACACCAGCAACGCGCGATGACGCTCGGTTTCGTTCATCGGTTGCAGGTTGCCGGCCATCAGCGAGAACGTGCCGTGAGCCAGCCGCTCGCGGTATTGCTCGCTGCGCACCTGATTGAGCAGGTTCAGCGCCAGCACGCCGAGCACCGCCACCAGAATGATCGCTGCGCACATGCCGCCGTAGATGCGCAGGAAGATCGAATTCACAGCGGCAGGTCTGCGCAGGCTTCAGGAACGAACAGATAACCTTTGCTGCGGATGGTCTTGATCAGGCGCGGATGGTCGGGGTCGTCACCGATTTTCGGGCGGATGCGCGAAATGCGCACATCGATCGAACGGTCCTGGCCGTCATAGCCGATGCCGCGCAGTGCGGTGAAGATTTCTTCGCGGGACAGAATCCGCCCGGCGTTGGACACCAACAGCCAGAGCAGATCGAACTCGGCGCTGGTCAGTTCGATGCCGTTGTCACTCAGCCACGCCTCGCGCAAGGCGTCGTCGACCACCAACGGACCAAATTGCAGACGACGGGATTTCTCTGCGACCGGTTCAGGCGTGTCGCTACGGCGCAGCAACGCCTGGATGCGCGCCAGCAACAGCCGTGGCCGCACCGGTTTGCACACGTAATCGTCGGCGCCGAGGTCGAGCCCCTGGATCTGATCGGCATCGTCGGTGCGCGCGGTGAGCATCAGAATCGGCCCGTCATACTGATTGCGCACCTTGCGGCAGATGCTCAGGCCGTCTTCGCCGGGCAGCATCAGGTCGAGGATCACCAGATCCGGCTGCTCCTTGATAATCCGCGCCGCCGCCAGCGCACCGTTGCCTTCGATGTCCACGCGCAATCCATTGGCTTGCAGGTAATCGCGCGTCAGTTCGGCCAATCGCTGGTCATCCTCGACGATCAATACCTGAAAGGCTTGTTGCTCCACCGGTGACCTCTGCTTTCTATTGTTATTAATTAAAGAGGAACGTCTGACCCAACACAATTCCCACAGCTTCAGATCCTCCCGTCCTTTTGTCATGTTTGGGGAGGATAAGAATGCCTGCGCATGGGCCGATTGTATAAACGGCGCACAGCCAGAACACAAGTCGGTAAATGCGTTCGGACAAGGCGGTTTTTTGTGATAGGGTTCGCGCCCTTAAAAATCCGCTGAAGCGTTTTTCCCGGTGAAAAAACAGTGACAGACGGTCTAGCTCAGCAGGTTCGCGGCCTACACGCTTTTTCGACGTTTCTTACACAATTTACGCACAGGTTTATCCACAGCTAGTACGTTGCAAGCACCCTTGAAACGCATTATCTTGTAGCACGGCGCAGGGAGAGCCCCTACATATAGGGTTTTCCGCTTAAACGCCCAACCATATTTCAGACCTGAAACTCAAGCGATTTATTGCCGGTTTCCGGTTGAACCAAGCAAGTTTTTCAAAGCCCAAACCGCACTTGCGGATGGCATCGTTTTTCAGGTTGGAAACGACCGGAACGGTACGGGTGTTGCAGTCATTACTGTCACCTTGGAAGGAATCCGGCTCGAGCCCTGGCTCGTCGCCAAAAACTTCGGCAAGGATGCGGCTTCATCAGCCTTTTTTCCTACTGTCCCGAAGTTGTTATACCCGACGCCCGTCGGCTGTAGTGCTTCTGGACAGAACGGTGGGCACCATGATGGTGCCCAAACAAACATAGAGAATGTGGAGACCACCCCCCATGCAAACCGACACAACTCGCGAGAACCCGCAGGGCACCTTGCCGCAGGCCGCCGATTCGAATTCGGATCTGGCAGCCACCGCGCCTGGTCAACTGCGCGTGATCAAGCGTAATGGCACTGTCGTTCCTTACACCGATGACAAGATCACCGTCGCTATCACCAAAGCGTTCCTCGCAGTTGAAGGCGGCACCGCTGCCGCTTCGTCGCGAATCCACGACACCGTGGCCCGTCTGACCGAGCAGGTCACCGCGACCTTCAAGCGTCGCATGCCATCGGGTGGCACCATCCACATCGAAGAAATCCAGGACCAGGTCGAACTGGCCCTGATGCGTGCCGGCGAGCAGAAAGTCGCGCGTGACTACGTGATCTACCGTGACGGTCGTTCGAAAGAACGCGCTGCCCACGCCCCGGCCGAAGAAGCAGTCAACGCGCACCCGTCGATCCGCATCACCCGTGCTGACGGCAGCCTGGCGCCGCTGGACATGGGCCGCCTGAACACCATCGTCACCGAAGCGTGCGAAGGCCTGGAAGAAGTCGACGGCGACCTGATCCAGCGCGAAACCCTGAAAAACCTGTACGACGGCGTGGCTCTGACCGACGTCAACACCGCCCTGGTGATGACCGCGCGTACGCTGGTCGAGCGCGAGCCGAACTACTCGTTCGTCACCGCTCGCCTGCTGATGGACACCCTGCGTGCCGAAGGCCTGGGCTTCCTCGGTGTGGCCGAAAGCGCCACTCACCACGAAATGGTCGACCTGTACGCCAAGGCGCTGCCGGCCTACATCGCCAAAGGTATCGAGTTCGAACTGCTGAACCCTGTGCTGGCCTCCTTCGACCTGGAAAAACTGGGCAAGGCGATCAACCACGAGCGCGATCAGCAATTCACCTACCTGGGCCTGCAAACCCTGTACGACCGTTACTTCATCCACAAGGATGGTATTCGTTTCGAACTGCCGCAGATCTTCTTCATGCGCGTGGCCATGGGCCTGGCGATCGAAGAGAAGCAGAAAGAAGACCGTGCGATCGAGTTCTACAACCTGCTGTCGTCCTTCGACTACATGTCGTCGACTCCGACCCTGTTCAACGCCGGGACCCTGCGCCCACAGCTGTCGAGCTGCTACCTGACCACCGTGCCGGATGACCTGTCGGGCATCTACCACGCGATCCACGACAACGCCATGTTGTCGAAATTCGCTGGCGGTCTGGGCAACGACTGGACGCCGGTGCGTGCACTGGGTTCGTACATCAAAGGCACCAACGGCAAGTCGCAAGGCGTTGTTCCGTTCCTCAAAGTGGTGAACGACACCGCTGTAGCCGTTAACCAGGGTGGCAAGCGCAAAGGCGCTGTGTGTGCCTACCTGGAAACCTGGCACATGGACATCGAAGAGTTCATCGAACTGCGCAAGAACACCGGTGATGATCGTCGTCGTACCCACGACATGAACACCGCCAACTGGATCCCTGACCTGTTCATGAAGCGCGTCTTCGACGACGGCAAGTGGACCCTGTTCTCGCCATCCGAAGTACCGGACCTGCACGACCTGACCGGTAAAGCCTTCGAAGAGCGCTACGAGTACTACGAAGCCCTGACCGAATACCCAGGCAAGGTTCGTCTGTTCAAGACCATCCAGGCCAAAGACCTGTGGCGCAAAATGCTGTCCATGCTGTTTGAAACCGGCCACCCATGGCTGACCTTCAAAGACCCGTGCAACCTGCGCAGCCCGCAGCAGCACGTCGGCGTGGTTCACAGCTCGAACCTGTGCACCGAAATCACCTTGAACACCAACAAGGACGAGATCGCCGTTTGCAACCTGGGCTCGATCAACCTGCCGAACCACATCGTCAACGGCAAGCTGGACACCGCCAAGCTGGAACGCACCGTGAACACCGCTGTGCGCATGCTCGATAACGTGATCGACATCAACTACTACTCGGTGCCACAAGCGAAGAACTCCAACTTCAAGCACCGTCCGGTCGGTCTGGGCATCATGGGCTTCCAGGACGCTTTGTACCTGCAGCACATCCCTTACGGTTCCGACGCCGCCGTCGAGTTCGCCGACAAGTCGATGGAAGCGGTCAGCTACTACGCGATCCAGGCGTCCTGCGACCTGGCTGACGAGCGCGGTGCGTACGAGACGTTCCAGGGTTCGCTGTGGTCCAAAGGCATCCTGCCGCTGGATTCGCAACAGATCCTGATCGAGCAACGTGGCCAGAAGTACATCGATGTCGACCTGAACGAATCCCTGGACTGGGCACCGGTCCGCGCCCGTGTACAGAAAGGCATTCGTAACTCCAACATCATGGCCATCGCACCGACCGCGACCATCGCCAATATCACTGGCGTCTCGCAGTCGATCGAACCGACCTACCACAACCTCTATGTGAAATCGAACCTGTCGGGCGAATTCACCGTGATCAACCCGTACCTGGTTCGCGACCTCAAGGCTCGCGGTCTGTGGGACTCGGTCATGATCAACGACCTGAAGTACTACGACGGTTCGGTTCAGCAGATCGAGCGCATCCCGCAAGAACTCAAAGAGCTCTACTCGACCGCGTTCGAAGTGGACACCAAGTGGATCGTTGACGCGGCCAGCCGTCGTCAGAAGTGGATCGACCAGGCCCAGTCGCTGAACCTGTACATCGCTGGCGCATCGGGCAAGAAGCTCGACGTGACCTACCGCATGGCCTGGTACCGTGGCCTGAAAACCACTTACTACCTCCGTGCCCTGGCCGCGACCAGCACCGAGAAGTCGACCATCAGCACCAGCAAGCTGAACGCTGTTTCCAGCGGCGGCAACCACGGTGATGATTCGGTTCTGGCAGCTCCTGCCGGTCCTGCTCCAGTGCCAAAGGCTTGCGCGATCGACGAGCCGGATTGCGAAGCTTGCCAATAAGCTGAGCACTCAGGCGTTGCGAGACGCCTGAGCTTTCCAAAAGAAACCCCCGACAGACTTCTGGTTTGTCGGGGGTTTTCTTTTGTCTGGAATAAAAATCGAAGCAAAAAAAACGGCGAAACCTGAGTACAGGCTTCGCCGTTTTTCTGTTGTCGCTAGTTAATCATCACACCGTGAATGCTTCAGACATTGCCTGTCCAACCACCGGAATGGTGAAGGACTCGCCATTGTTGGTGTAGAACTTCTCGATAGTGTTGGCACCCGCATTCCAATCCTTGAGGAATACACCGGAATTCAGGTTGCCGCTCTGGAAGTCGGCTTTATTGAAGATATAGACACCCAAGTCATTGGACTTGAGTACAACGTCACCGAACGTCTGAATATTCCTCAGGGTAACAGTGTCGTTGCCCGAGATACCGTCATCAAAAATCGCCACCATGGTCTTCGAGGCCACGAAGTACTGATCGCTTCCTTCACCACCATAGCCATCACCCGAGGCGCTCAGGTACAGCTTATCGTTGCCCGCGCCGCCTCGTAGTTCATAGCCATTACCGATGGCGATCAACTCGTCATCGCCATCGCCACCGTCTGCGATAGCTGAGACGACAGTAATCCTGTCATTGCCCGCATCACCATAGTAAATCGATCCGGCATCCCGCACGTAACCCGTGATGTAGTCGTTACCGTTACCGCCATGGATGATGTCTGCCTGGTTATCCGTCGAGGACACGCCGGTCAGGGCACCGGTATCGCTGAAGTTGTTGCCGTACAGGATGTCGTTGCCGTCCCCGCCGTCGATGATGTCGTTACCGTTACCGCCCTCGATCATATTGGCCAGCGCATTGCCAGTCAGCGTGTCGTTGAATGCGGAACCGACCAGGTTGTCGATGTTGCTCAGCACATCCCCCTCGGCATCGCCTCCGGTGCCTGTACCGGTCAACAGATTGACCTGCACCGCTGCAGCGCTGTTGACGTACCACGCAGCGTCGCCGCGCCCCACGCCGATCAGCACATCCGCACCACCTCCGCCGACAAAGCTTTCGGCTGCACCAGCGCTGCCGGTAAAGGTGTCCGCATAGCTGGAACCCAGGAAAGCCTCGATTGAGGTGTACACGTCACCCGCTCCCACTCCGCTAACCAATGGCGCGCTCAGGTTGAAGGTGACCCCTTCGGTTTCATAGGCAAAGCTGAGGTAATCAGTACCGGTGCCGCCATCGAAACGATCGGCACCCGCACCACCAATGAAGATGTCGCCGGTGTTGGATCCGTTGATCTGTTCGATACCGCTGTAGATGTCTCCTGTCGCCGACCCACCGCTGGCAACGCCGGCTTTGGTGCTGATAATCGCCATGCCGCCATCGGCATAGCTGGCGATGTCGAAACCGGCCCCGCCAATCAGTTGGTCCGCACCTGCGCCACCGAATAGAACATCATTGCCCGCACCGCCAGTGATGATGTTGTCACCGGCGTTACCCCGCCCGGTAAAGCTGCCCGTGCCGGTATAGGTCAGACGCTCCACTTCCGCGCTCAGGGTGTAGCTGGCCTGATTGGTGCGCACTTCATCATCACCGCCGCCTGCCAGCTCATTGACCAGGACTGCACCACTGCCGTTGGCGATATAGATGTCGTTACCCTGGCCACCGCTGAAGGTCATGGTTCCGGCCGTGACCGTGAACTGATCGTCGAAGGCTGTCCCGACAATGTTTTCGAATTTGCTGAACACATCACCTTGCGCATCGCCACCCACGCCGGTGCCGGCGTTGTTGGTCACCGTCATGACGATGGCTTGGGCAGAGCCGGAGTAGTCCAGCTTGTCAGTGCCGTCGGCGCCGTCGAAGACGTCGGCCTGGCCGCTTGCAACAAAGGTATCGCCATAGGACGAGCCACGGAACGTCTCGATGCTGGTAAAGGTGTCTCCGGCTGCGTTTCCGGTGTGCACACCGGTCTTGAAGTTCAGCGTCACACCGGCACCACTGTAATCGTCTTCGTAGCTGGCAGTGTCAGTGCCGGCGCCACCGATCAGTTGGTCCGCGCCGGCGCCGCCCATGAGCACGTCATTGCCACTGCCGCCGGTAATGATGTTGTCGCTCGCGTTGCCACGGCCGGTGAAGTTACCAATCCCGACGCCGGTATAGGTCAGACGCTCGACACCAGCACTCAGCACGCCAGTGGCCTGACTGGTGCGCACTTCATCATCGCCACCGTCAGCGCCCTCGATGACGGTCATCGTCCCACTACCGTTGACAATGTAGACATCATTGCCCGCACCACCACTGAACGTCATTGAACCTGCGGTGAGGGTGAACTGATCGTCCTGAGCCGTGCCGACTATGCTCTCGAAGTTGCTGAACACATCGCCTTGCGCGTCGCCACCCACACCGACGCCGCCGCCATTGGCGACCGACATGATGATGGCCTGCGCGGAAGTCGAGTAATCCAGCGTGTCGGAGCCGCCATTGCCATCGATTGTATCGACGGCAGTGCTGGCGACAAACGTATCGGCATAGACCGAACCACGGAACGCCTCGATACCACTGAAGGTGTCGCCGCGCGCCACACCGGTATGCTCACCCGTCTTCAGGTTGAGGGTCACACCCGTTCCAGTGGAGATATCGTCGTAGCTGGCAGTGTCGATACCGGCGCCACCGATGAGCTGGTCAGCCCCTGCGCCGCCGATGAGCACATCGTTGCCCGCACCACCGGTGATGATGTTGTCGCCGGTATTTCCGCGCCCGATGAAGTTACCGCTGCCGGTGTAGGTCAGCCGCTCGATTTCCGCACTCAGCACCCCGCTGGCCTGACTGGTACGCACCTCGTCATCACCGCCACCCGCCACTTCGATGGCATTGATACCACCCGTGCCCTCGATGATGTAGACATCGTTGCCCGAGCCGCCACTGATGGCGGTGGTGCCGGCGTTTACGGTGAAGCGGTCATCAAGGGCCGACCCGATGATCCACTCCATATTGCTGAACTGATCGCCTTGCGCGTCCCCCCCCTGACCCGTACCAGCGCCACTGGTGACCGACAGGTTGATGGCTTGCGTCGAGCCGGAGTAGTCCAGTTTGTCACTGCCACCGGCGCCATCCAGCGTGTCGATGCCAGCCCCGGCGAAGAAGGTGTCGCCATAACCCGAGCCCCGAATGGTCTCGATGCCGTCGAAGGTATCCCCCAGGGCCAGTCCTGTGTGCACGCCAGTCTTGAAGTTGAGAGTTATACCGACACCGGTGTTTTCGTCTTCATAACTGACGGTGTCCATGCCGGCGCCGCCGATGAACTGATCCGCGCCCGCGCCACCGAAGAGGACATCATTGCCAGCGCCACCCGTGATCACGTTGTCGCCAGCGTTGCCCCGCCCGGTGAAGTTGCCAGTGCCGGTGTAGGTCAGCCGCTCGACGTTGGCCGCCAGCGTCATGTTGAGCTGATTAGTGAAGACCTCGTCGATTCCGCCACCGGCAGCTTCGATGATGCCGGCATTGGCATTGCCATTGATGACGTAGACGTCATTGCCCGCACCGCCATTGAGGATCAAGCCACCACTGGTGAGGGTGAATGTATCGTTGAAGGCCGATCCGACGACAGTTTCGACGTTGATGAACGTGTCGCCCTGAGCATCACCACCGGTGCCGGTGCCCGCTGCGCCAACGGCCGAAGTGATGCTGATGGCCTGAGCCGAGGTTGAGTAATCGAGGACATCGCTGCCCTGCAAGCCGTCGAAGCTATCGGCGGCGGCCCCGCTGACGAAGGTGTCACCGTAGTTGCTGCCTTTGTACAACTCGATACCGGAGTAGCTGTCACCCAAGGCGATGC
>NZ_JBITSX010000040.1:41213-56853 GCF_044541255.1 Pseudomonas sp. NPDC085632
TGCGCCACTCGCGGAGACAGTGATACCAACGGCCTGAGCCGAGGTTGAGTAATCGAGGACATCGCTGCCCTGCAAGCCATCGAAGCTATCGGCGGCAGCGCCGCTGACGAAGGTGTCGCCCCAGTTCGTACCCCTGAAGACCTCGATGTCAGTGAACGTATCGCCCTTGGCGGAGCCGGTGTGTATACCCGTCTTGAGGTTAAGCGTCACCGGGATGACGTTGGTCACATCCTCATAACTGGCAATGTCGACCCCTGCCCCGCCATTGATCTGGTCGGCCCCTTCACCCCCCATCAACACATCATTGCCGGCGCCGCCATTCAAAACATCATCACCGGCATAGCCGCGTATCTGATCATCACCCGCGGTACCCACCAGGGTATCTGCCGCGTTGGTGCCATTTATAACTGCCATTACATCTTCCTTGTGTGGTGTGTCGAAACTACGCAGAAACGCCAGGCACTCGGGGTTTGACCCTCTCTGAGGGTGCACTGGGTTTGATTATTTGTAGGGCTGAGCAGGCGAGGCAGTATTTTTTATGACATCCATTTCAGCGCAGCCTGTCGCTGCACTGTGAGGCAGGCCGTACGAAAATTTGACGGACACCGCTTACTACTCGTGACGTCAGCAAGTTCCACACCACACGAGTCGACGAACGGTAGAGAATTGAAAAATTAAATGCTGTTTACGCACAAAAAAAAACCGACGCACTGAGGCGTCGGTTTTTGCTAAAGCCAGGTCCAGCCATCAGGTCATCTGAATGATGGTCTGCATAATGGTGCTCTGAGTCGAAATAGTCTTCGCGTTCGCCTGGTAGTTGCTCTGGCCCTTGATCAGGTCCACCAGCTCGTTGGTCAGGTTCACGTTGGACTCTTCCAGCGAGTTGGACTGGATGGAACCGAGGGTACCGGTTTCCGGAGCGTCATAACCCGGAATGCCCGAAGCGAATGTTTCCTTCCAGCTGGTGCCGCCGATCGCTTGCAGGCCTTGTTCGTTGGTGAAGCTGGCCAACGCAACCTGGCCGATGGCCTTGTTCTGGTTGTTGCTGAAGTTGGCGAACAGCGTACCGGTGCCGTCGATGGTCAGGTTGGTGATCTGGCCAGTGGCGTAACCATCCTGAGTCGGAATCGTGCGCGAAGTGTCAGCGTTGTATTGAGTGGTCTTGGCCATGGAAATGGTCACGCCATTCGGGTTGGCAGCGGCGCCGTTAGGCGTGAAAGTGCCGTTGGTCACAGTGCCCGGCTTCCAGGTCGTCAGCTTCAAGTCGCTGCTGATGAAAGGCTTGGTAGCATCCGCCGGATTCGGCGTGCTGACCTGAGTCAAATTGCCAGAGCTGTCGAACGTCAGCGTCGAAGGGACCGGATCGACTTTGGTTGGATCGCTACCGACCGCATCCGGGTTACGCCCGTCAACCAGGGTGTAAACCTTCCAGGTGTTTTCGCCGGTCTTCACCATGTACTGATCCATGACGTGGGAGTTGCCCTGCGTGTCATAGATCGGCGTGCTGAACGACTTGGTATAAGTCTCCAGTTTGGTCGGGTCGAACTTGACCGCGGTGGCGCCGGTATCGACGATCACCTTCTCCGACGAGTTCAGGTTGATGCTCGACGTCACCGACGAAGTCGATTTAGGCGCCAGGTTCGAGGTGTCGAGCTTCAGGTCGGTCAATACGCCGTTGATGATCTTGCCGTTGGCATCCACGCCGTAGCCTTGCAGGCGCGAGGTGTAATCGGTGTTGGTGATGAAGCCCTGATCGTCAACCTTGAACGTACCGGCACGGGTGTAAGAGATCGAGCCGTTGTTGCTCATGGTGAAAAAGCCCGAACCGTTGATACCCATGTCCAACACGTTACCGGTGTTGTTGATGTCACCCTGGGTGAACTGCTGGGAAACGTTGGCCAGGCGCACGCCGTTGCCGATCACTTTGCTGCCGGTACCCAGACGAGTTGCCGAGTACACGTCTTCGAATTCTGCGCGGGACGATTTGAAACCGGCGGTCGCGACGTTGGCGATGTTGTTGCCGGTCACGTCCAGTTGTTTGTTGGCTGCATAGAGACCGCTAAGGCCGATATTGAAAGACATATTCCACTCCTTTGTGCCGGTTAGTCGGCTCTATATACCAATGGTTTGTACTTTGGACAGGGCAACGGTGCCCTTGCCGGACAGGTTCAGCATCAGCTCGCCACCGGTCTGACTGATCGTCACGCTGTTGACGGTGGCTGGCAGATAAGTCGCCAGGTCCGTCGCGGTGCCGTTGATCGGTGCGTTGGCCTTGAAGGTGTAGGTGCCAACAGGCACGACGGTGCCGGCGGTGTCTTTGCCATCCCAAGTGAAGCTGGCGGCGCCCGCGGCGCGGCTACCCAAGTCGATAGTGCGAACCGTCTTGCCGTCCTTGTCGGTGATGGTCACGGTGCCACCCGCGATGGACGAAGGCACGGTGACCGAACCGGTCAGGCCCTTGGTCGGGTCATCGAGCTGTGCCGTGTTGGTCTGCACGATCACGTTGCGACCGACCAGCGACGACGCTTGCAGCGCTTGCGAGGAGTTGTAGTTGCCAGCAAGGCCACTCACGGTGGAGTTCAGCGTGGTGATGCCTTCCAGACTACTGAACTGTGCCAACTGGGCAACGAATGCACTGTTGTCCTGCGGATCGAGCGGGTTCTGGTTTTTCAGCTGGGTGACCAGCAATTGCAGGAACGCGTCCTTGCCCAAGGCCTGGCCGCCGGTGGAACTGTTAGTGGCCGAAGCAATGCCATCGGCGGTCGAACTGGTCTTTTTCGACGAGTTGGCCAACAGGTCCTTGGTGCTGATGGTGTTGCTGATATCGGAAACACTCATGGCAGTCGCCCCTTATTACTGACCGAGGGTCAGTACCTTCTGCATCATGGTTTTGGCGGTGTTCATCATTTCGGCGTTGGTCTGGAAGGACCGGCTCGCGGAAATCATGTCAGCCATTTCTTCCACCACGTTGACGTTCGGGTAGTAGACGTAGCCTTTGGCGTCGGCCGCCGGATGGTTCGGCTCGTAACGCGCTTCGAGGTTGCTCTGGTCTTCGACCACACCGAGCACCTGTACGCCTTGACCGGCCGCGTCCTGGCTCTGGAACAGCGAATTGCTGCCGCTGTTCTGGCCGCCCTGGAACATGGTGGCGAATACCGGGTGACGGGCGCGATAGGTCTGATCGATGCTCGACGAGACGGTTTCGGCGTTGGCGATGTTCGACGCCACGGTGTTCAGGCGTGTGGTCTGTGCGCTCATGCCGCTGCCGGCAATGTTGAAAACGCTGGACAGGGACATGGGTTACTCTCCGCGCAGGGCTGACACCAGCCCTTTGAATGCGCTGATGAGCAGGGAGAAGCTGGCCTGGAAGCCGACGGCGTTTTCCGCGTAGTTCGACTGTTCCAGTTGGGCGTCCACGGTGTTCTGGTCGATCGACGGCTGCATCGGCGTGCGATACATCAGCGATTCGTCGCCGTTGCCCAGGCCTTCAGCTTCGATGTGACGGCTGTTGGTCATGTTCAGGGCGATGGTGCCGTTCGCATTTTTCTGGGTCTGTGCTTCAAGCACTTTGGAGAAATCCAGATCCCGAGCCTTGTAGTTCGGGGTGTCGGCGTTGGCGATGTTGTTGGCCAGCACTTCGGCACGCTGGGCGCGGAAGCCCAATGCCTTTTCGTGAATGCCGAGCGCTTTATCGAAGCTGATGCTCATGTCGGGAACCTTCAGGTGACCGGTTTTTCGTAACTGAGCTTTAGCAAGCGCCGTGCCAAACCGAAAAACGCCCGTAAACCGGGGCTTTGCCGGGCGTCGGCAAAGCGGCAATGCCAGAAAAGCGGCAACCGGTTTCCGCCGGATGCCGCTTTTCTGCCGCTTGCCGTCCCATCTATATCACCGCCGGACAACTGTGGGAGCGAGCTTGCTCGCGAAGGCGGTGTGTCAGCCGATGCAAATGCTGAATGTGACGGCCTCTTCGCGAGCAAGCTCGCTCCCACAGGGATTTTTGGTGTTAAGGAGAATTTCTTCGGGCATAAAAAAACGGCAGGCCTTTGCGGGCCTGCCGTTTTTTGTATTGCCGCTGCAATCACTTCGCCTGGTAAATGATCCCCGGGCTGCACTGAACCATCTGGTAATGGTCCGGCAAACCGTTCAGCGCTTCGGAAGCGCCAAGGAACAGATAACCGCCTGGCTTCAACGTGCTGTGAATGCGCAACAGGATGTCTTTCTTCACTTCGGCAGAGAAGTAGATCAACACGTTGCGGCAGAACACGATGTCGAACTTGCCCAGCGCGGCATAGCTGTCGAGCAGGTTGAACGAGCGGAATTCCACGCGGTTCTTGATCGGCGCCTTGATCACCCAACGCCCCGGCCCTTTCGGGTCGAAGTAACGCTGCAAGCGATCGGCAGACAAACCGCGACCAATCGCCAGGCTGTCGTACTCGCCCGTCTTGCAGTTGGTCAGCATCAGGCCGGACAGATCCGTGGCAACAATCTGCACACCCATCTTCAACTGGCCGAGGTTGGTCCGCTCGAACTCGTCGATCGACATCGACAGCGAGTACGGTTCCTGCCCCGACGAGCACGCCGCCGACCAGATCCGCAGACGCTGGTTGGGGCTGGCCTTGATCGCTTCAGGCAGCACCTTGTTCTTCAAGACTTCAAACGGATAGGTATCACGAAACCACAGGGTTTCGTTGGTCGTCATGGCATCGACCACCTGCTCGCGCAAACCGCTGCGCGGCTGGGTCTGGATGCGCTGAACCAGCTCACCCAGGGATTTGATGCCTTGCTGCTCCATCAGTTTGTTGAGACGGCTCGAGACCAGGTACTGCTTGTTTTCACCGAGCAAAATGCCACAGGCTTTTTCCAGGAAGACCCGGAACTGTTCGAAATCCAAATTACCCGTAGACAATGATGCCGCCTCTTAAATCGTGTTGACCGCCAGGAGCAAAGCGCTCCTAGCTGATATCTGCTGCTTTGATCCGGTCGACTACCCGGGATGCCAGGTCATCAGGACGGAATTTGGCCAAAAAGTCATCGGCACCGACTTTCTTGACCATCGCCTGATTGAATACCCCCGACAACGAAGTATGCAGGATGATATGAAGCTTTTGCATGCGCGGGTCAGCGCGAATCTCGGCCGTCAAAGTGTATCCGTCCATCTCCGGCATCTCGATGTCGGAGATCATCATCAGAAACTCTTCTTCCGGCTTCTTGCCCTCATCGACCAGCTTGCGCAGGTAATCCAGCGCCTGCTTGCCGTCGTTCAGCGCCACAACTTCGACGCCGATCGTCTGCAGGCAACGCGTCACCTGCTTGCGCGCCACCGACGAGTCATCGACCGTCAAGACACGCAACGACAGTGCCTTGGTCTGGGTCTCGACATCGACCACGCCCACCGAAATCGCTTCCGGTGTCGGCGCAACTTCCGCCAGCACTTTCTCGACGTCGATGATTTCGACTAACTGATTGTCCACCCGAGTCACAGCGGTCAGGTAATGATCGCGACCCGTGCCCTTGGGCGGTGGATGAATCTCTTCCCAGTTCATGTTGACGATGCGCTCCACCGAGCGGACCAGGAAACCCTGGGTCTTGGTGTTGTACTCCGTGATGATCACGAACGGGTTGTTCTTGTCTTTCAACGCTCCGGAACCGGTGGCCATTGCCAGATCAAGGATCGGAATGGTCGCCCCCCGGATATTTGCCACCCCGCACACGACAGGACTGGACTTGGGCATCAACGTCAGCGACGGGCACTGCAACACTTCCCGCACCTTGAACACGTTGATTCCATAGAGCTGCTGGCCGTCGAGACGGAACAACAACAGCTCCAGGCGATTCTGCCCTACCAGTTGCGTGCGCTGGTTTACCGAATCCATTACACCAGCCATGCCCAGACTCCTACACCAACGCCAAGTGTTGTTGCGACGCACATTCATTGCTAAACGGCACGGCGCTTGCTTTTTAACTCGTATGAACGCTCAAACGACATTTTTCCGACACCTGACATCCCGCGCTCGCAAAAGCCTTTGCGCGATGTCAGCCGTCTGCTGCTTTTTCGCTGGCAGCCCTGCCATTGCTGATGCGGTTACCTTGCCTGACATGCTTATCGGCGTCACTCAGGGCTTTCTTGAGTTCACCGTAGAAGACTATCTGGCTACCAGTCAAACGGAAGGCCGCTACGAAATCGAAGTAAACCAGCTCGACCCCCGTATGCGCATGCCTATGTGCGACAAGGAATTGACAGCCACTCTGGAGAGCCCGGCGCGTCCGCTGGGCCGGGTAACGGTCAAGGTTCGCTGTGAAGGCGCCTCGCCCTGGACCGTGTTCGTGCCCGCTCAAGTCCGCCTGTTTCGCGAGATTGTGACGACCACACGCCCACTGAAACGCGCCGGGATTATCGAGCCGCAAGACGTAACCTTGCGAGAGCGCGACGTAAGCACGATCAACCAAGGCTTTCTGACCTCGGTAGACGAAGCGATCGGGCAGAAATTAACCCGACCAACGGTAGCCGATCAGGTCATTACCCTGGTTCATCTGGAACAGGCCGAAGTCATTCGCAAGGGCGATCAAGTGGTCATCACTGCGCGCAGCGGCACGCTCGCCGTGCGCATGCCCGGCGAAGCGCTGGCCAATGGCGGTTTGAAAGAACAGATCCGCGTGAAAAACCTCAACTCGCAACGGGTCATCAAGGCGCAAGTCACCGCGCCCGGCCAAGTGGAAGTCGCGATGTAGAAAACTGGCGCTGACCCCGGCTGTTCCCTAAACTGTGCTGCAGCAGGACACGCGCCGGCGCATGCAAGGCTCATTGTAAATGTGCCTAAAGTTTTCCAGGGGATGGCCGAAAACATGGCAAGCGTCCAAATTCCCAGAGGTTTTTATCATGGTCATCGATTTCAGCCGTTTGAACAGCTCCTCGTCACTTACGGGCAGTACACGTACCAGCAACGCCAAGGAAACCGCCGAAACCGGTACCTCTGCGCCGCTGAATACCCAGGCCGAAACGGCCGGTACCGCAAAAAGCGGGGAATCGGTACACCTCAGCAATGAGGCTCAACAGTTGCAGAAGGTCACTGACAAGCTGCGCGATCAGCCTGCTGTCGACAAAGCCCGAGTGGCCGAGTTGAAAGCCGCGATTGCCGATGGCAGCTATAAAGTCGACAGCAACCGTGTAGCCAGCAAACTGCTCAACTTCGAAGCCCAGCGCTAGGCCTTTGCCAGCGCGAGGCTTTTGGACGCTTAACACCCAAGGCCAGCCATGCACGACACTAATTTATTGCAACTGATCAACGACGACTTTGCTCCAGCTCAACAATTGCTGGCGTTGCTGCAAACCGAATCCCTCGCGTTGCACGGTCGTGACATGCCCCTGCTGGAAGAAATTCTGGCGCACAAACAGGCATTGATCATTCTGCTTGAACAGCATGGCCGCAAACGCAGCGAAATCCTCGCCAGCCTCAACCTGCCGACCGATCGCACAGGTCTTGAGCAACTGGCCAGCCAGTCGAGCATTGGCGAGCAGCTGTTGACGCAAGGCGATGCATTGACCGATCTGATCGCTCAATGCCAGGCCGCCAACGTCAAGAATGGCCAGTCCATTCAGATCCAGCAGGCCGCCACGGCCAATCAGTTGAAGATCCTCACCGGTGGCGAAGCGCCGGCGCTGTATAACGCCAGCGGTACTTTTGCCAAACCTGCCATACCGCGTCCGCTCAGCCAGGCATGAGCCGTTGATGCGCCAGCTCTATCAACCCGCGAAACATGCTGGCAAAATGCTGGCTAGTCGTCATATTTTGTCTGGAGATTGATAAACCGTGTCCAACGCCCTCAGCGCGGATGATGCTCCGCAGCCCCCTAAGGTGCTCACCACGCCACTGGAAATCTCCAGCAACCTGCGCCAGCTGCAAGAAAGCCACGATCCGCTGATCATCACCTTTCATGAGCGCAGCCAGCGCTTCCAGAGCTATCTGATCAAAGTCGACCGCGACAGCGCTTCGATCGCGCTGGACGAGATGATCCCGCGTGATGGCGAACGCTTCCTGCTGGCCGGCGAACCGTTCAGGGTTGAAGGTTTTCACGAAGGTGTGCGCATTGCCTGGGAATGCACCGGCACGCTGAACATCGAAGAGTCCGAAGGTGACCGCTTCTACACCGGCGAGTTGCCGACCGAGGTGGTTTACCACCAGCGCCGCAATGCATTCCGTGCTGCGCTGAAACTGACTGATCTGGTCAGCGTTGAACTGGGCGGCGAAAAGCTCAAGGCGCCGATCAACGGCAAACTGCTGGATATCTCCGCGACCGGCTGCAAGCTGCGTTTCGAAGGCGATATCACCGATCGCCTGCAATTGGGTCAGGTCTATGACCGTTTGATTGCTCCGCCACTGTTCGGCAACCAGCCGACTTCCGTCGAACTGCGCTACCTGCACTTCGAAGAAAAACTCAACATCACCTTCGCCGGCCTGCGCTTCCACAACATCAGTGGTCAGGCTGCGCGTAACGTTGAGCGATTCGTGTATCAGTTGCAACGTGAAGCTCGCCGTTTCGACAAAGACGATATGTGATTCGCAGCGACAATAAAAAGGGCAGTCCCTGGCGGGGCTGCCCTTTTTTATGCGCGGTGGTTTTTGTTCAGTTCACGGTCTGCCGCCGCTGAGATCGGGCGCAGGCTTATCGGTATCCGGTTCGGTTTCTGCCGCAGGCTCAGGCTGCGGATCAGATACAGGCTCTGGATTCGGCGGCGTCTGCACAGGGTCCTGGACCATCTGCTCCTGCACCACCTGCTCATCTACTCGAGGGTCAAGCGCTGCCACCAGCGGCGAACTGGACATGCTGTCGGGCATGGCCACGTGATGCAGCGGCGCATCGTCGACCTGGTGCAGATTGGTCACGGCTTTCGGCCGGATTCGCCACACCAGCACCAGCGCGAAGAAGCTGAAAAACGCATACAGGCTCTGACTGCCGAACAGTTTCATCAGCACACCCGCCAGCAACGGCCCGATGCTCGCGCCAACACCGTAAGTCACCAACAGCATCGCGGTCAGCGACACCCGCCGATCACCCTCGACATGGTCATTGGAGAACGCCACCGCCAGCGGATACAGGCAGAACTGCACCAGTGAGCACAGGAAGCCAACCCCGAACAGCACTTCCAGCGGCACCTGCGGCAGCACCGCCAACGGCAACGCCGCCACCGCCAGGAACCCGGCAAAGCAGCGTATCAGCAGTGCCCGGTCGTAGCGATCGGACAACCAGCCCAACGGCCACTGCACCAGCAAACCGGCAAAAATGCAGCTACCCATGAACAGACCGACCTGCTCGGTCGACAGCCCTTGTTGAGAGGCATACAACGGCGCCAGACCGTAGAACGAACCGATGATCAAGCCGGCACCGAGCACCGTACTCAATGACTGCGGCACGCGCTTGATAAAGAAACGTGGCTCCATCGGCGCCGGATGCAGTGGCGCCGGGTGAATGCGCCGGGTCAACGTCACAGGCACCAGACACAAGGCGAAGCACAAGGCGACCAGCATCAGCAGTTCAAGACCCAAGCCCGGGTGCATGACCAGAATCAGTTGGCCGAGCACCAGGCCCAGATACGAAGCGATCATGTAACCACTGAACACCAGCCCGCGCTGGTTGGCGTCCGCCTGCTCGTTGAGCCAGCTCTCGATCACCATGTACTGGCACATCATGCCCAGACCGACGATGGTCCGCAGCACCAGCCACGCCGGTAGCCAATCGACCAGTCCATGGCCCAACACTGCCGCCCCGACAATCCCGGCACACGCAGAATAAGCGCGGATATGCCCGACCCGGGCAATCAACCGGTGGCCGATCTTGCCGCCCAGCACCAGGCCGAAATAGTTGGCCGCCATCAGCGCACCGACCCAGAGGCCGTCGACGTTGTCAGCGGCCAGACGCAAGGCCAGATAAGTGGATAGCAGGCCCGAGCCGATCAACATCATCAGCGAGGCGAAATACAGCGCTCGAAAGGATTTCCAGATTTGGCGCATCGGCGTTCCGAGCGGCTCCTTGCAGTAAAGACCGGGCTATCAAAACGATAGCCCGGTGGCGACAGTTCGTCAGGCCTGGGCTGCTAGAACACGCCGTTCCCAGGGAGTGATTTCATCAAAGAAGCTGGTCAACTCCATGGTCTTCGAAGCGATGTAGCCTTCGATGAACTCCTGTCCGAACAGTTCCCTCGCCAGTTGGCTACGTTTCAGACGCTCAAGCGCGGCGTGCAAGGTACACGGCAGCGAGAGGTTGTCCGGCACCTCGAACTCGCCCTGAATCGCCTCGCTCGGCTCCAGCTCATGCTCGATACCATGCAAACCAGCAGCCAGACTGGCGGCAATCGCCAGGTACGGATTGGCATCGGCGCCCGGCAAACGGTTTTCCACCCGACGAGCGACCGGCGAACTGGCCGGAATTCGTAGCCCGGCCGCACGGTTGTCGTGGGACCAGCAAGCATTGTTCGGCGATGCGTACGGATGACACAGGCGCTGATAGGAATTCACATTCGGTGCAAACAACGCGGTGAAATCGGCCATGCCTGCCTGCTGACCACCGATGAAGTGGCGGAACATCGCGGTCGGCTCACCGTGCGCGTCACTGAACACATTCTTGCCGCTGTCGATCTCGACGATGCTCTGGTGAATGTGCATCGAACTGCCCGGCGTATGCGCCAGTGGCTTGGCCATGCAGACCACGGTCAGGCCGTGCTTGAGCGCGACTTCCTTGAGCAGGTGCTTGAACAGAAACGTCTGATCGGCCAGCAACAGCGGATCACCGTGCAGCAGATTGATCTCGAACTGGCTGACGCCCATTTCGTGCATGAAGGTATCGCGCGGCAAGCCTAAGGCCGCCATGCATTTATAGACCTCATTGAAAAAAGGCCGCAGACCGTTGTTGGAACTGACACTGAACGCCGACAAGCCGTCTTCGCGACGACCGTCAAGGCCAACCGGTGGACGGAACGGCTGAGTTGGATCGGTGTTCGGCGCGAACACGAAAAATTCCAGTTCAGTGGCTACCACCGGCGCCAGACCGCGCGCGGCATAACGCGCAATGACCGCTTTGAGTTGACCACGGGTCGAGAGGTTGGAGCTTTCACCGGTCAGTTCATCGGCATCGCAAATGGCCAGGGCACGCGGGTCGTCACTCCATGGCAAACGATGGATCTGGGTCGGTTCGGCGACCAGCGCCAAGTCTCCGTCATCGCTGCCATAAAAACGCGCTGCTGGATAACCGCCCATGATGCATTGCAGCAACACGCCACGCGCCAGCTGCAAACGCCGCCCTTCGAGGAAACCCTCGGCGGTCATCACCTTGCCCCGTGGTACGCCATTCAAATCCGGCGTGACACATTCAATCTCATCAATGCCCGTCAATCGCTGCGCGAGTGAACGCTGGCCATCGGTTGTCATGACGCAATCCTTGTTATTGTGCGAGCCGCGAACGGCGACTCGTACAAAATAGGCTCCGGCTGTTCGGAATATCAAGCAGCGTCAAACAAAAATCTGAGTCACGGCAGATAAAGGCTGAACACCCCGCCGCCAAGCGGTCCGCCATTGCCGATTTCGGTGCGGCCTTCAACACCGTTGCGCTGATGCAGCGCCGCGATGCGATTGGCGAAATACAAACCGAGTCCGGTGCTGCCACTGCTGTGGTTGATGCCTTGCACATAATCGGCCTGACGCTCGAGCATCTCGGCCGGGTAACCGTCGCCGTCGTCGTTGATGCTCAGCACCAGTTGCCCGGCCTCGTCGCTGACGGTGATCAGCAGGGATTCGCGGGCGTAACGAATGGCATTGTTGATGCAGTTGCCCAGCACCGAGGCAACCAGCTCTCGGTCGAAGAAACCCAGTGGACTCAGCGGATCGACTTCATAGGTGGCGACGATCCCGCGACTGGCAAACACTTCTTGATGCGCCGCCAGTTGCGCCTCGATAAAGTCGTCCAGTTCGTGATACGCCGGTTGCAGCGGCATCTGATTGACGCCGAGCTTGTACAGCCCGAGCAACTGCACCAGCATGCCATTAAGGTGGGCGAACTCGAAGTCGATCACGCCTTGCTCCGAACCTTGCCGTTGCGCCTCAGGCAAGCGCGCCAGCCATTGGCTGTGGGCTTGCATGAGCAAGGCCAGCGAGTTCTTCATGTCGTGGACGGTGGAGGCGATCACCGTGGAAAAATCCAGCGCCTGCTTGTCGTTGCTCATTCGCCAAACGCCTTGCTTTTCAGCTTCTGATAACGCGCATGACGCGCGTCGGTGTCGGGCATCAGGCCAACCATTTTCAGGCAGGCCCGACATTCTTCCAGCTCCGCCGACGGCACCGAGGTGTCAGTGCCGTGTAGCAGCGACTGGGCCATGTTCAGCGCGATACTGATGTTTTTCGGTTGCATCTTCAGCGCCTTGCGGAAGACCTCGCGGGCCTCCACCAGATTACCGGTCTTGTACACGCGCACGCCCTGACGGTTGAGGTCGGCAGCGGCGTTGCTGGAGCTGAGAATTGTCGGGTCATCGGTCAGCTTGGCGATGTCTTTCATCACCGCCGGATCATCACCGTAGATCTCCGCGCAGCTCTTGAGCATCGACGTCCCCGCCTCGGCCTGACCGAGCATCTGCAATTGCTTGGCGACCAGCAGCGCCGCTTCCGGGCTCATGAATTGCTCCATGCCGTCGAGACGCATCAGCGCTTGCTCGGTGAGTTTGTCGGCCGTTTCGGCATCGTTGAGCAGCAGACTGGTGGCTTTCATCAAACGTGCGCGAATCTGCAGACCGGGGTCGGTCGGGTTCTCTTTGGCTACCGCGCTCAGCGTGGTGTTGATCTCCAGCCGCGTACGCGTGTCGAGGCCGCGCTCACTGCCCTTGCTGATCAACGCGTGGGCCAGCCCGAGGTTGCTTTCCGGGTCCTTGAAGCGCGACTGCGCACCTTGCGACACCGCTTGGCGATAAGCACGCGAGGCGGTGTCGAAATCTTCGTTGGCCATCGCCAGTTTGCCCAGCAATGCCTGCCGACGCACGGCCAATGGTGACAGTCGAATCGCTTCTTCGAGCACTTGCTGCGCCCCCTTGGTATCGCCTTCCGATACCAGCACATCGGCCATACCGTCATACAGCGACGGCATCATAGGGAACACTTTCAGCGCTTTCTCATAAACCCCTTTAGCCTGTGCAACCTGACCTCGCTTGAACAGCAACTTACCCAATCCGGCAAACGCCCACGGCAATGGGCGGTCAGCGATGATGCTGTCGTAAAGGCGTTCCAACGCTTCGTTCTGGTTCATGTCGCGCAGCGCATCAGCGCGGTAGCGCAGGCACAGCGGCGAATAACGGATGTCTTGCTTGCACAGGGCGATGCACGCGTTGAGCACCTCGACCGGTTTGCCACGGTCGAGGGCCTGCAGAATTGGTTTGAGCAATGTCTTGCGCTGTTCCAGACGCTCCAGGCGCTGGGCCAGGCCGGATCGGTTGAATGGTTTGGTCAGGTACGCATCCGGCTCGTGCTCCAGGGCACTGAGCACCATCGCCTGACTGGTCTCGGCAGTGACCATGACGAACACGGCTTCATGGCTGATGAGCTTTTCCAGCATCAGGTCTTCGAGTACCTGCTGACCGTTCTTCTTGCCATCACCCAGGTGGAAATCCTGCAGAATGAAGTCGTAGGACTTCTGCGCACACATCTTCAGCGCCTGCTCACCGGTGTCAGCCGTGTCGACGTCCTTGACCCCGAGCTCTCGCAGCATCGAACGAACGGAACTGCGGAAATCCGAGAAATCATCGACGATCAGAAAACTCTTTTGGTGATACGACAGCATCGAAGATTTCCAGGCAATTGAAGTGAGGGCAATTTCAGGCGCGCAGATAATAGCTGGCGGCCAAATGCTATCAAGCGATATCGCGCGACTTTTAAGTCACCGAATGGGTTATCGGCCAGAAGTGCTTTTCTCTGAAGCCAGTGCTTCAAGATTCCTCTCCCAGCCTTTACCCTGCGCACCAGGACAACCTCCCACTACAAGGCTTCGATCGTGTACATCAAAGGACGCTGCATCGTTTCCGCCTGCGCTCTGCTATTTGTTCAGCAGGCAATGGCGGCTGGAATGGATTGCACAAAAGCGGCGAATGCCGTCGAAAACACTGTTTGCGCGAACAAGTCGTTGTATGACCTGGATGCGCAGATGGGTGTGGTTTATCGGGATTTACTCAAAGCCTCTGCTCCCGCACAAGCTGAACTCAAGCGCACTCAACGGCTGTGGTTAAAAGTCCGCAATGAATGCGCCGAAAACGTTTCGTGCCTGAGCCAGCATTATCGCGAGCGCCTGCAAGCGTTGCACGCACAGTGGCAGGCAGCGGTTGCCTATCAACCGGATGACCTCGATAAACAGGCGCTGGACGATCTGCAAAAGCGCATTCAAGCCGCCAGTAGAGATGATCCCGAATTTGCGCTGGATCGGGTACTTGCCGCGTTGGCCGTGAAAACCCCTGCTGGCGGTTTTCACGGTGATCCCAGTGCAGAGGACTCTTTGATAACGCACTTTCCGACAGCGCAGCCCGAAGGCGTTGGTGCCGATGAATGGCGAGCGCTGACCGCCTCCCGGATCAATGACGCCGCCGAAACCGGCCTGACCTCTTACACTTTGCAGGATCTGGATGGCGACGGGCAGCGCGATCTGATCGTAAATACCTACGCCGGGGGCACCGGTCTGTTCACTTATGTGGAAACCTGGCGGCGCGATGGCGAACGGTTCGTCAAACGCTCTGTTGAGTCCGAAAGTTCGCTGTTCTACACCAACGATCGCGGCGCCAATCAGTCGGTGGACTGGATAAGCCTGCGTGGCAAAACTTACGCGGCTTATCGAAACAGCGAGTACGGTGCTGATCGGGTCTACTTGCTCAACCCGCTGAAAATCAACGTCCAGGTGCCCGCGGTGACAGTCCGTTATCGCTATGACCTCGACGTGCCCGTTCTTCAACACAAAGATGACGGCAACAGCACCTTTGAACTCGAACCCGATCTGCACCGAGCGCTCAATCTGGCAGTGACGAAAGTCAATGAAACCGCCGCTATCCTTTCAAAAGAACCGCTCTGCCCTGTTCCGGCGACCGGCGCCGGTGATAACGATTACTACAGCTTTGGCCCGGCGCATTACAGCATTGAAAAAGTCGTCGACCTGGCGGTCTTCATTGGCAATGATTGTTACATCGGCGCCTTGGTCGACTGGTTCGGCAGTTACAGCGAAAAGAATGGTTTGTTCGCGCAATTGGCATTGCGTAAACCGGACAGCGAGGACGGTAGCCGTACCTACGAAGTCTACGGTCGCCGACACATAACCGAAGTCAGCACTTCAATGGGTAAAATTGAGCTGAACGAAGGTTAGCCGCGCATCCTGTCTGACGTTGAAAATCAATGGTGCAGTCGCGCCTCACGTGGCAACTCGTCGGCTGACGGTAATGCAAAAAAGCCCCGTCGCAATGGAGATTGCGACGGGGCTTTAAATTTGAAATTGATAGTCTTCCCAAAGCTCCATCCCGGAAAAATTTTCCTGCGGACAAAACAAAACCCCAACTGCTTTCGCAATTGGGGTTTCGGAATTTAATCTTGACGATGACCTACTCTCACATGGGGAAACCCCACACTACCATCGG
>NZ_JBITSX010000041.1:0-56206 GCF_044541255.1 Pseudomonas sp. NPDC085632
AATCTGTCGAAAAATATCGTCTGGTCAAATCACACCTCTTCGTTGGGCGTAGATTAACGCCCTTTAGGGGTGTCCAGAATCATTAAGCCAGATCACAATCAGTCCCCTCTCCCTATGGGAGAGGGTTAGGGTGAGGGGCTTTTCAGCTTTTACAGCGGCGCTGGCTGAATAATCTCGACCCAGTAACCATCCGGATCCTTGATGAATGCCAGGCTTTTCATGCGGCCATCAGTCAGGCGCTTCTGGAAGTCGCAGCCCAGCTCTTCAAAGCGTGCACACGCCGCGACGATATCCGGTACCGAAATGCAGATGTGGCCAAAACCACGTGGATCGGTATTGCCATTGTGATAGGCGAAATCGGCGTCGTTCTCGGTGCCGTGGTTGTGCGTCAGTTCCAAAATGCCCGGAATCGACTTCATCCACTCGGTGCGCGCAGCGGCATCGGCCGGGATCTGCGATTTGTCGACCAGTGCGAGGAAGTACAGGCTGAACTCGGCTTCCGCGAAGTCGCGCTTCTCGACCAGCGAGAAACCCAGTACGCGGGTGTAGAAGTCCAGGGACTTGGTGATGTCCTTCACGCGCAGCATGGTGTGGTTGAAGACGAAGTTGCGGGTTGCGCTGTCTGGGGTGGCAGTGACGCCGGGGAAAGTGTTGAGTTCGTGCAGGCTCATGGGCCCTCAATAACTATGGGCGAGTGAATGGGCGCAATGATACGCATGCCTGCCAGCATCGCCAAATGAAAGGGCAGACTTGCCCTGCGTGCGGGTGGGCCTCAGACTTTACCGCTCAATCTGCGAGTGCGTCCGGCAATGATCCGACTGTTCAAATCCCTGTTTGTTTTTTCCGCTTTGTCCCTTGCCGCAACGTGCGTGCTGGCGGACGTACCGGGCGTTATCTGGCCGGCAGGCTGGGAAGTTGAAGCGCTGCCGCAAACGTCGCCGCAGGTTTCTCGGCAACGGGCGGTCAAAAACGACGCCAATGGCAATCAGGTGATGGTGATGGAGTTGACCATGACTCAGGTTGAGAAGGACCATCAGGTCAATTTGCAGGGCGTGCTGCTGGAGATGCGCAAGTCGATTCAGAAGGACTTTTTCCAGGGCGGCTACCAAAGTGTCTGCAACAAAGTGCATCCGGCCACGTTGGGCACTTTGTCGGCACTGGAAACCACTTGCACGATCACCGAAAACGGTCGACATGTGTTGTCGCAAACCCTGGTGGCGGCGGTCGAGGCGGACAAGGCTTATGTTCTTTCCTACGCCGGGCAAGCTGAGGTTTATAAGGCGAGCGCAGACGAGATTGTGGCGGTGAGAAACAGCTTGAAACTTTAAGCCGCTGTACTCTTCACGGCGAAGGTTAGATACCCGAAGGAATTAAGCACAAAGTTTAACGTGGGCCCTGATCGCAACATCGCGCAGCAAAATGTTTAGCGGCTGGCTCAGCAACGTTACAGAAAACGCGCAACTTCTTCGATGAAATTCATTTCATTTGTTAGATATTGTCAATAAAAAAGCCCTGCATGATGCAGGGCTTTTTTTGTTGACGGGGATTAACCGCGCAACCAGGAATCAACGGTGGCAGCACCGTATTGTTCCTTCCAGGCTTTCAGGCCGCGGTGGTTGCCGCCCTTGGTTTCGATCAGTTCACCGGTGTGCGGGTTGTGATAAACCTTGACCACACGGGCGCGGCGGGTTTTAGGTGCTGCGGAGGTCTGCAGACCGGATTTTGCCGGGTTCGGATCGAGGATGGCGATGATGTCTTTCAGGCCTTTGCCGTAGGTTTTCATCAGCCCCTGGAGCTTTTCTTCGAATTCGATTTCTTTCTTGAGCCCGGCATCGTTCTTCAGCGATTCCAGCTGTTTGAGCTGTTCCTGAAGGGCCTTTTCAGCTGCACGAAATTCAGCGAGTCTGGACAATATCTTTACTCCAATAGTGTGTTTGGCTGATACCAACCGCAAACAAAGCTAATAAGCCAAGAGCCTTGAAGCGACTCGGTGATAAATGGCTCACCTGCCAATCTTGCTCAGGTTGAAAAAATTGTAGTAGTTAATGCGCCAAGAGTAAATCCTGATGTTGTCTTCATGTAACAACGGCGGTCTTTTGTATCAATTTGGTGCGCCTGATCGGGACGTTCGTCTTAATCCGGCTTAGTTAATGGTGAGTTAATGCGCTGATGAAGTCCGCGGCCGGCATCGGTTTGCCGAACAGGTAGCCTTGCAGAAAGTTGACGTGGTGTGCAGTCAGATAATCGGCTTGCGCCTGAGTTTCGACACCTTCGGCAACAATACCCAAATCAAGCTTGACCGACAGTTCGATAATGGTATCGAGAATGTGTCGGGACAGCGCGTCGATGCCAATCATGGCGACGAAACTCTGATCGATCTTGAGGAAGTCGACATTGAATTTGCGCAAGTAGCCGAGACTTGAGTGGCCGGTGCCGAAGTCGTCAATCGCGATCTTCACGCCCAGTGCATGCAGTTGCTCGAACAGTTGCCGGGTGATGTCGGTCGGCTCGATCAATTCGCGCTCGGTCAGCTCCAGCACCAGGCTGATGCTGTCGGGCGCGAACGCGGCGAGGAACGTGCGGCAGTCCGCCACCAGTTCCAGATCCTTGCAGTGGCTGGCGGTGATATTGATGCCGATATGAAAGGGCGGGGTGAACGTTGATGACAGCGGTCCCAGCACTGCGGCGGTCTGTTGCATTAGGGCGCGGGTCATCGGCACGATCAATCCCGAATGTTCGGCGAATGGAATAAACAGGTCCGGGCGCACCAGCCCTTCTTTGGGGTGAGTCCAGCGCATCAGCACTTCCGCCCCCGACCATTTCCTGCTGTCGCCATGCACCACGGGCTGGAAGTAAGGAATGAACTCGCCGGCTTCCAGCGCGCGGAGCATCTCGTGGCTCGGCGAAGTAGAGCGTTTCTGCAAGACATGGCCGATGGCACCCGACACCACACCAAAAAAGATCAACAAACTAAACAGCGGCGGGTATTCATCGGCCATGTAGCGCCAGGTTTCGCCTTCGGGGAAACCGGCGGAAACGCTGAACGCATAGCGCGAAGAGTCCAGCGTGTTTTGCGCTATCGGCAACGCGGGCAGGGCGCCGGTCTGTACTTTGCCATCGGCCGACAGCCAGTTATCGCCCACTTGCAACACCAACAGCATGTGCCGGCCGATCAGACGCAACATGTTGCTTAGATGGTAACCATCCAGTGTCGTCAGGGCGCCGCCGCGACCTTCGCTGAGCCGATAAACCAATAGGGCGGTGTCGGGGGTGACCGGGTTGCCATTCATCAGCCACAACTTGCCCTGGTTGTAGTCACCCGCGTTGACGGCTTCCTTGAAGTCGCCAAACAACGAGCTGCAATAGAGGTTGTTGTCCCACACCAGATTGGTCGAGCGTACAAATGGACGGCGGGTCACTTGCTCGCGCAGGGCGAGTTTGACGTTCTCACATGCCTGGCCGGCCAGTGGCAGCAATTCACGGGCTGCCTGGGCGGTGTTATCGAGCATCAACTCGAACTGGCCCAACGCCTCTTCTGCAGTCTGTCGTGAACTTTGTTCCAGCGTGCGTTCAGCCTGCATATAAAGGATCGCGCTGCCCAGCAGCACCGGAAGCAGACCGCTGAGCAGTGTTAAAACGATGCGGGTGCTGCGTTTGCGGCGTGGTCTGACGGTCAACGGCATGGGCGCATCCTGTCGCGATGGATTGAGGCTTTTGAAGGCAGGCCGGATCACGGCGCGCAATTCACATCAGCCAGGGGGGAGGATAGATGGCCGAAGTCGCTTGCGCCGCTCATCAGTGCTTCATCCGCGTCGCCAACTCGATAAATGCCAGCGTAGCGGGGGACGCCTGGCGCTGATCAAGGACCGCAAGGCCAACCTGACGCTGTACGGCGGGCAATAATGGCTTCTTCACATAGCGAGGCGTTGCCTCCGGCGGCAATGAGCCTTCGGCAACAATCGTAATGGCGTCACCACGGCTGACGGTGTCGAGGGTGCTGAGCAGTTGCGAGCAGCGATAGCGAATGTTTGGTTGTAAACGCGCGGCCATGAACAGCCGCGACACCAGTTCAGAAGAACCAGCCTCGGTCAGCACAAACGGCGCGTCGCACAACTCCTTGAGGCTCAACGCCGACCGCGCTGCCAGCGGATGACCTACAGGGAGCAGGGCAACCATCTGGTCTTCGATGAGCGCAAACGTGTCGAAGCGATCTTGGGGCAGCACCACAAAACCGATGTCGATCCGCCGCTCTTCGAGCCACTGAGTCACTTGTCGATCCGGTCCTTCATCGATGTGCACCTCGATGCCCGGATGTGCCTCTCGATAACGCCGCAAAATATTGGGCAGCAGTTTGATCGACGAAGTTGGCCCGAACGAGCCGATGCGCAAGGTGCCGCTTTTCATACCGCGCGCATCGGCGGCTTCCTGACGCAAGGTGTTGGCCAGACCGAGCATCGCGCGGGCGCGCAGCAATAATTGCTCACCGATGTCACTGAGTTCCACCGATGACTGGTGTCGACGCAGCAGCTCGACGCCGAGTTCCTGCTCCAGCGACTTCATCGCGTGGGATACCGCCGACTGTGAAATCCCCAGCCGGTGCGCGGCGAGGGTGAAACCGCGCAGTTCGGCGACCAGCGAGAAGATCTCCAGTTGGGTGAGGGTCATGAGTATTTGCTCATTTTACGATGACAAGGAATGAGGTCAATGATACGGCATTCCTCAATTTCCTTGGGCTGGAGCGTCATGCGCAACGTCGAGCAGCTGCACACAACTTCATCCGACATACCCGTTTACCTGACTCTGGCGGCGGTCACCATGATCTGGGGCGGGACCTTTGTCGCCGGACGTTTCCTGGCCGGCAGCCTGAGTCCAATGTTCGCCGCCAGCCTGCGCTTCTTGCTCGCCAGCGCGGCGTTGCTGGGCTTCCTGTGGCTGGCGCGGATCCCCTTGGCGCGTCCGACCCCAAGGCAGTGGCTGCAACTGATGCTATTGGGATTCTTCGGGATTTTCTTCTACAACCTGTGCTTCTTTTATGGTCTGCAATACATCAACGCGTCGCGGGCCTCGTTGATTGTCGCGTTGAACCCCGCGGTAATCGGTCTCGCCTCGTGGTGGTTGTTCAAAGAGCGTTTGGGCCGGATGAAAGTCGCCGGTATCGCGACCTGTATTGGCGGCGCCGGGCTGGTGATCGTCAGTCGTAATCCGCAATTACTGGCGGCCACACCTGATGCCTGGATCGGTGATCTGCTGATTCTCGGCTGCGTGCTGGGCTGGGGTGTTTATTCGTTGTTTTCCCGTGAGCTGAATCAAACGCTGGGGCCGGTGCAGACCGTGACGTATTCAATCCTGATCGGCACGCTCATGTTGTGGGTTCTGGCGGCTGTGCGCGGCGAACTGAGCTGGCAGGCGCTGAATGATCTGGCGCTGCCGCAATGGTTGAGCCTGCTGTACCTCGGCGTCCTCGGCTCGGCGCTGGCCTACATCGGCTACTACGATGGCATTCGTAAAATAGGCGCGACGCGCAGCGGGGTGTTTATCGCGCTGAACCCATTGACGGCCGTGGTCTTCGGCGCAGTGTTGCTGGGCGAACAACTGACATTGGCCATGTATGGGGGTGGCGCATTGATCCTGACGGGCATTTACCTGTGCAACAAACCCCTTGCACCGGGCGTCAGAAAGCGGATTTTATAGAGAGAGCAGACAAGCCTATTTACGCTGTGTAGAATCGGGTTACGCATACAATAATAATCGTCTTCTGGCAGCAGAAGCCTCGCCCGCAAGAGCCTTGGGTCGACAATGAAGATATTCGGGTTTCAACTGATCTACGGTGACTTCCTCGCCCGCAGTGTGCGTGGCATCTCCTGCGCGCCACCCACCGACCTCACATGACTGACAAATAACCCTGGTTAATTGATAAGAAATGATGAGGTGCCACCATGGCAGATTTATACGAAAACCCAATGGGCCTGATGGGCTTTGAATTCATCGAACTCGCATCGCCGGTGCCGGGCACTCTGGAGCCGATCTTCGAGATCATGGGCTTCACCAAAGTCGCGACCCACCGCTCCAAGAACGTGCACCTGTACCGTCAGGGCGCGATCAACCTGATCCTCAACAACGAACCCAGCAGCGTCGCTTCGTACTTTGCCGCCGAGCACGGCCCGTCCGTGTGCGGCATGGCGTTCCGCGTCAAGGATTCGCAAAAAGCCTACAACCGCGCACTGGAACTCGGCGCTCAGCCGATCCACATCGAAACCGGTCCGATGGAGCTGAACCTGCCAGCAATCAAAGGCATTGGCGGCGCGCCGCTGTACCTGATCGACCGTTTTGGCGAAGGCAGCTCGATCTACGACATCGACTTCGTGTTTATCGAAGGCGTTGACCGCAATCCGGTTGGCGCCGGCCTGAAGATCATCGACCACCTGACCCACAACGTGTATCGCGGTCGCATGGCCTATTGGGCGAACTTCTACGAGAAGCTGTTCAATTTTCGCGAAATTCGCTACTTCGACATCAAGGGCGAATACACCGGCCTGACCTCGAAAGCGATGACCGCACCGGACGGCATGATCCGCATCCCGTTGAACGAAGAATCGTCCAAAGGCGCCGGCCAGATCGAAGAGTTCCTGATGCAGTTCAATGGCGAGGGTATCCAGCACGTGGCGTTCCTCACCGACGACTTGATCAAGACCTGGGATCAGTTGAAGAAGATCGGCATGCGCTTCATGACCGCGCCGCCGGACACCTACTACGAAATGCTCGAAGGCCGTTTGCCGAACCATGGCGAGCCGGTTGATCAACTGCAATCGCGCGGCATCCTGCTCGACGGCGCCTCGGAGCAGGGCGACAAGCGCCTGCTGCTGCAGATCTTCTCGGAAACCTTGATGGGCCCGGTGTTCTTCGAATTCATCCAGCGCAAAGGCGATGATGGTTTCGGCGAGGGCAACTTCAAGGCCTTGTTCGAATCGATCGAGCGTGACCAGGTACGTCGTGGCGTGCTCGCCACTGAGTAATCAGTAAAAAGCCCGGCCCGTTCAAGCCGGTCGGGCTTCATTCAAGATCAAAAGATCGCAGCCTTCGGCAGCTCCTACATTTGGAATGCATTTTCCCTGTAGGAGCTGCCGAAGGCTGCGATCTTTTGCTTTTAAGGGCGGCGCTGTCGCATCAGATGTTTAAAACCTTCGAAGATCAGCACCACAACCGCCAGCCAGATCGGAATATACGTCAGCCATTCCCCGGACTTGATGCTCTCACCGAGCAACAACGCCACACCAAGCAACAGCACCGGCTCAACATAACTCAACAGGCCAAACAGACTGAACGGCAGCAAACGGCTGGCAATGATGTACACCACCAGCGCCGACGCGCTGATCAGGCCGAGCAGCGGGATCAGCCACAGCAGCCCCGGGTATTGATCAAACACGCCAAAGCCTTGCTCGCCGCCCTGCACAAACCACCAGGCGACTGGCAGCATCAGCGTCATATCCACCCACAATCCGCCGAGGTGGTCGGTTTTCAGGTATTTGCGCAGGACGAAATACAGCGGGTAGCCGATCACGACCACCAGTGTCGCCCAAGAAAAACCGCCGACCTGATACAACTCGTTCAACACGCCCAGGGTGGCGAAGAATACCGCGACTTTTTGCAGGTACGACAGGCTCTCGCCGTAGGCAATCCGTCCGGTCAGGACCATCGCCAGCGGCAGCAGAAAGTAGCCCAGCGACACGTCGAGGCTGTAGCCGTTGAGCGGCGCCCACATGAACAGCCACAGTTGCACACCGAGCAGGGCGGCCGAGACGATCAACCCGGCGACCAGTTTTGGCTTTGCAGCGACCACTCGAACCAGCTCCAGCACCCGCCGCCATTCCCCGGAAACCAGCATGAACACGGTCATGCACGGTACGGTCAGCAGCATCCGCCAGCCGAAAATCTCTACGCCACTCAACGGTGTGAGCAGCGAGGTGTAGTAATACATGACGGCAAACAGCACCGAGGCTGAAACCGATAGAGCGATACCTTTAGACAAACTGTCCTCGCGGGGGTTGATGGTCAAACGGGGCGCGAAGGATACGTGGTTTTTGTGCTGAATATTGGGCAAATGCTCAATATTCTTCACACACATTCCCCTGTAGGAGCTGCCGCAGGCTGCGATCTTTTGATCTCGCCTTTGAAAGCCGAAAGATCGCAACCTGCGGGCGTTTCTCCACAAGCGTAGTCAGTGCCAGGAAAACATCACTGCACACCCTTCAACGGATTGCCGAAGCGCATGAGATACATCTCGCCGAACTTGTAAGAGGCGTAATCGGTGATATGACCAATGTCACGATAGACCGGTAAACCGTCGACGGTGGTCATGCAGGCGGCGTCTTTGCATTGCACGATTTTCGGGTCAATGACGATCAAACCGGGGTATTCGGTCTTCAGGTCATTGAACAGTTGTTCCAGCACCGGCTCTTTTGCGCCTGACCATGGCGCCGTGGCGCAGAGGCTGCTTTGCTCGGCACTGCCCATTAACCCGCGCAATTTGACCTGTTGCAGCAAGCACGTGTTGATCCCCGCAGGCATGGGCAACGTATTTTCCAGAAAGACCGGTGTAGCACCGGATTCGACAATGATATCCAGGGCCTTGCGGATCGCTGTGCCGAGGCGTTGTCTTGACAGTTCCGGGCTGCGCGGGTCATCGAGTTTGGTGACGATCTCATCGTCGAGATAGGCCTCCCAGAACTGGCCCACGATCACATACTTGAAATGCTGCTTCGCGATCATGTCGTAATAGCGTTGAGCGGCGTTGTGGCATTTTTGATAAAGCCCGTTCGTGTATTTATTCACGTCATAGAGGTAGATTCCGGGCAAGGCGAGGCACGCCGGATAGCCCTGTGTGAGCACGGCAAGATTGGCATCCCTGGCCAGCGTTTCAACAAAGCCCCAGTAATGATTCGAAAACGAATCGCCCATCAGCAATATTTGCGGTGCAGCCTGTGCGGCACCCGATATGCAGCCAGGGTCGGCGCCATCGCTGACACCCAGGCATCCCTCGCGAGTGGCCGGAACAAACGCTTTCAAGCCGTTGAACACGTCGTTGTAGCCTTGGTTGAAGCGGTTTGGCCAGCCATCTTGTCTGACGCTGGCAGCGTGGAGCAGGGACAGGACGATTGCCGGCGCGATCATTAGCACGACCAGGGTTTTGGCAAAGCCGAGCCTGGCCTTTCGAAAGCGGTTTTCGATCAACACATAGCAGAGCCAGGCCGTGACGAACGTCGAGGCGAAGTAAACGATCGTCATCGGCGGGGTGAGCGCGATGCCCATGTAACTCATCACCGCCAGGATCGGCCAGTGCCACAAGTACAAGGAGTACGAGAGCGTGCCGATAAACACCAGGGGTTTGAACGCCAGCAGTTTCGACGTAATGCTCGCATCGCCGACCCCCTGAAACAACAGGGCTGCCGTGGCGAGGCACACGGCGATGGCGTGGAATCGCGGAAAGCCCGGCAGGATATCTTCCAGGGTGGCGCAGTAGATGATCGTCGCCAGCGAAAGCGCGCAGACCAGCGTGGCGCTCAGGCGATTGAGCCTGAATGTAGCCGTGCTGAAGATCACCGCACAGGAGCCGATCATCAATTCGAAAATTCGCGCGGTGAAGAAGTAGTAGTTTTTTTCAGGCGCCGAGTAAGACAGGTACAGCGCGAGCGCCATGGCCGCCAGGGTCAAGCCGAGCACCGCCGCTTTGAAAAGGCTTTTCGCCAGATAACGGTAGAGCAACCAGAGGCCCAATGGCAGCGCCAGATACCACTGCCATTCGATGGCCAGCGACCAGGTGTGCAAGAGCGGCAGACTGGCCGCATCGGGCGTGGCGTAACCCGTGGTGACTTTGGAAAAGTACTGGTTGGAGATGATCAGCGACGTGTATTTCTCGCTTTTGAGAAAGTCGACATAGTCATCGGGCAAGTACAACAACGTGGTGACTATCAGCGTTGCGACCAGCAACGCAATGACGGCCGGTTGCAGGCGCCAGATGCGCCGCGTGTAGAACCCCGAGAACGTGAACGTGCCGTTGTTCAGCGATTTCATGATGATCGCGGTGGTCAGATAACCCGAGATCACGAAGAAGATATCGACGCCGATAAACCCGGACGGGAAGAACGACAGGCCTCCGTGGAAAATCAGCACCAGCAAGACTGCGATTGCGCGCAGCCCGTCGATATCCGCACGGTAATCAATAGAGGGTTTGCGATCCCCGACAGTGGCGGTCGCTGCCGGCGCAGGAAGCTTATCGGCAAACAGTTTGAACAGCAGCCCGCGCAAAGGCTTCCTGGATACCTCAACGGGGCGATTGAGCATGTAATAAGTCCCTGATTATTTCTGAACGATCAATCAAATCATCCGTTTGATCGCGTTTGCTTCAACGAAAAACAGCCGATTGTATCGGCTGTTGCTGGACACGGGAAAACGCTTAAACCAGGTGCGGTTTACGCCCCGACACAAAATGACTGACATCGTTGAATCCCGGCGTCGATGCATGGCCCGGCGTCACCAGCGAATCGATAAACGCCTCATCGGCTGCCGTGATCTTCACGGCCTGTGCCTTGGAATACGCATCCCATTGCGCTTCGGTGCGCGGCCCGACAATTGCCGACGTCACTGCACTGTTGTTCAGCACCCAGGCAATCGCAAACTCCACCATCCCGACGCCGCGCTGCTCGGTGTACTGCTGAATCTGCTGGGCAATGCGCAGTGATTCCACGCGCCACTCGGTTTCCAGAATGCGTTTGTCTTGACGACCGGCGCGGCTGTTGGCGTCCGGCTGCACATCCGGCGCGTATTTGCCGCTGAGCACCCCACGCGCCAGCGGGCTGTAAGGCACCACGCCCAAGCCGTAGGTTTGCGCCGCGGTGATCTGCTCGGTCTCGGCCTGACGGTTGACGATGTTATACAACGGCTGGCTGATCACGGGGCGGTCCACGCCAAGTTTATCGGCGATGCGAATCACCTCGGCAATCCGCCAGCCGCGATAGTTCGACAAACCCCAATAACGAATCTTGCCCTGACGAATCAGATCCCCGATCGCCGACACGCTCACTTCCAGCGGCGTGTTGTGGTCTTCGCGGTGCAGGTAATAAATGTCGAGATAGTCCGTGCCGAGCCGGGTCAGGCTGGCATCGATGCCATTGAAAATGTGTTTGCGGCTCAGACCGCTACGATTCGGCACACCGTCCACCGGGCCGAAACCGACCTTGGTCGCCAGCACCCACTCATGCCGATGACGGGCAATCGCTTCGCCGACGATCTCTTCGGAGCGACCGTTGGTGTAGACGTCAGCGGTGTCGATGAAATTGATCCCCTGATCCCAGGCCTTGTCGATGATACGCAGCGAATCCTCAGCGCTGGTCTGCTCGCCAAACATCATCGTACCGAGGGTGAGGGTGGACACTTGCAACCCCGAGTGCCCGAGTGTGCGAAAGCTCATGCCGAAATCCTTTTGTCGGTGGGAAGGGGTTAATCAAATACCAGAAGCACGGGACGCGGCAAAGTGATTTATCGACTCAGAGCAGTACAGCGCTCGGTTAAAAACACCTGCAGCACCCTGACCCGTTCCGACACTTGCACCCGATGCGGACACAGCAAATTGAACGGCGCACTTTCGCCGTGCCAGTCATCAAACAATGTCACCAACCGCCCGGCGTGGACATCTTCGGCAATGTCGAGCCAGGCCTTGTAGGCGATGCCATGTCCGGCCAACGCCCAGCGGCGGGCGACTTCGCCGTCATCGCTGAGGTAATCACCGTGGACTTCGGCGTCCAGCGTTTCCTCGCCGCGACTGAAACGCCAGCTGTTGTAGGGCCGGCCATTGCGCAGATAGAGCAGGGCGCTGTGCTCGCTTAGTTCGGCGGGATGTTGCGGGGTGCCATGGCGCGCCAGATAGTCAGGACTGGCGCAGGCGACGCGCCGGTGTCCCTGCAGAATCGGCAACGCCACCAATGTCGAATCGCTCGGTACGCCGAAGCGTAGGGCGACATCGACGGTCTCGCGAAACAGGTCGGCATGCCGGTCGTTGAGCAACAATTGCAGTTGAATATTCGGATGTTCGCGCTTGAAGTCATCGAGCCACGGCAACAACACGTTGCGCCCGAAGTCAGACGGCGCAGCCAGTTGCAACACGCCGCTCAGCCCTTCGCTTTGTTGTTTGAGTGCCTGTTCACCCTCGGCCAGGGCCGCCAGTGCCAAGCGCACACTTTCAAGATAACGCCGACCTTCTTCCGTCAGACGAATACTGCGTGTTGAGCGTGCGAACAAACGAATGCCGAGGCGGGTTTCCAGACGTTTCACCGCGATACTGGCGGCGGCTGGCGTCAGCTCCAGCGCGCGAGCAGCGGCGGAAATGCTGCCGGTATCGGCAACGCGGACGAAGATCTCCAGATCGAGAATCGAGCTCATTGCTAAAAATCCTTTAAAGATCTTTGCGTTTTTGCGGGATTTTTTCGTGATTGGCAAGGTTGGAGACTGCAATCAATCAACTATCGCAAGAGAGCCGCATGAGCTGGACATCCGATCACCTGGCCTTCAATACCGCTGACGGGCAGATCGTGCAGGATAATTTCGCCCGGTTGCTCGGGTTGAAGCCGGGCCGACGCCCGCCGTTTCCCTTTCCCGGGCGTTGGTTGTATGAGGATGAGCACGCGATGGTGCATGTGATCGAGCTGGATGCCAAAGCACAGCCCTCACCCTAGCCCTCTCCCAGAGGGAGAGGGAACCGACCGAGGTGTTAGCGAGCTACACCGACGTGCGATACCGAGTCGAACTCAGGTCTTGAAAAGCGCCAAAATCGGCTCCCTTTCACCGAGTCGAACTCAGACTTTGAAAAGCCCGCAGATCGGCTCCCTTTCCCCCTCGCCCCTTGGGGGAGAGGGCTGGGGTGAGGGGGAAAAGATCTCCAGGACACCACAAAAACCAAGTCGAACCCCCAATAAAAAACGGCCCTGAAAAGGGCCGTTCTTCCTCGCATCAAGACCTCAAGCGCGCAACGTCCGCGTCATACGCAACGCCAGCAGACTCCCACCGACAATCACCCCCGCGAGCAGATACAACGCCGCATCCGTCGAGCCCGTGCTGTCCTTGACCCAACCCACCAGGTACGGACTAAGGAAGCCAGCCATCTGCCCCATCGAGTTGATCAACGCCAGACCACCGGCCGCAGCGCCCGCGCTCAACATGGCCGTCGGCACCGGCCAGAACATCGGCAGGCCGGTCAACGCGCCCATGGTGGCAATGGTCAGACCGAGAATCGCGATGGCCGGGTTGGCCGCGAAATTCACCGCAATCACCAGACCGATCGCGCCCATCAGCATCGGCACCACCAAATGCCAGCGGCGCTCTTTGCGCAAGTCCGCCGAACGCCCGACCACCAGCATGAACACCGCTGCCAGCAGATACGGAATCGCACTCAGCCAACCGATCACCAGGTTATCGCTGAAGCCAAGGTTCTTGATGATCGACGGTAGCCAGAAGTTGATCGCGTACACGCCGCTCTGGATGCAGAAATAAATCAGGCCAAACGCCCAGATGGCCGGGTTCTTGAACACCGCCAGCAGCGAGTCGGACGCAGTCTTCGGCTTGTTCGCCAGGTCCTCGGCCTGATCCGCTTCGAGCACGGCGCGCTCATGCGGGCTCAGCCACTTGGCGTTGGCGAAGCTGTCGCTCAGCAGGAAATAGGCGAGGGCGCCGAGGATGACGGTAGGAATGCCTTGCAGCAGGAACATCCACTGCCAACCCGCCAAACCACCTTGTCCTGCGGCGAAGTGATTGAGAATCCAGCCAGAGAACGGGCTGCCAAGCAAACCGGACACCGGGATCGCCGACATGAACAACGCCATGATCCGGCCACGGCGGAAGGTCGGGAACCACTGCGAAAGGTACAGCACGACGCCCGGGAAGAATCCGGCTTCGGCCGCACCGGTGAACAGGCGCAGGGTGTAGAACTCGGTCGGGGTGGTGACGAACAACAGGCAAGTCGACAGCGTGCCCCAGGTGATCATCATCACGGCAATCCAGCGCCGTGGGCCGAATTTGGTTAATGCCAGATTGCTTGGCACGCCGCACAGCACGTAGCCGATGAAGAAAATACCGGCGCCGAGGCCGTACACGGTTTCGCTGAATTTCAGTGCGTCGAGCATCTGCAGTTTGGCAAATCCAACGTTGACCCGGTCGAGGTAGTTGAACAAGTAGCAGATGAAGATGAAGGGGATCAAACGCAGGGTGATGCGTTTGTAGACGGCGTTTTTATCGTCATCGATGGTCTGGGTAGCTGCGGCGCTCTGCGACATAGCGGCTCTCTCTTTATTATGATTTTTTGCGATGCAAAGGGTAACGTTGATCGCCCCGAGAGTCTCGGTCACCTTTGGCCGGATTGTCTTTGTGCCTGAGCACAGGGTTTGCCGTCAGCCCCTGTGCGGGTGAACAACGGCCAGTGCCGAAAATTAAGGATTGCCGCCGTTATGTTCGAACTCGATCACGACCTCGCCCAGGACATCGTCGACCGGGCCATGGCCATTTTGCCCTACAACGTCAACGTCATGGACAGCCAGGGGCTGATCCTCGGCAGCGGCGAGCCGGAGCGCATCAACACCCGTCACGAAGGCGCGCAACTGGTGCTGGCCAACGGGCGCGTGGTGGAGATAGACGCGCAGACGGCCGTGCATCTAAAAGGCGTGCAACCGGGGATCAACCTGCCGCTGTTGCTCGATCAGCGCTTGATCGGCGTGCTCGGCATCACTGGCGAACCGGAGCAGTTGCGCACCTATGCCGAACTGGTGCGCATGACTGCCGAAATGCTCGTCGGTCAGCGCAACCAGCAGGCCGAACAGCAATGGCGGCGTCAGCGTTGTGATGATTTGCTGGCGCTGCTGTTAAGCGAGGCAGGGGACTCGCCGCGTCTGGTCGATGAGGCACAGCAACTTGGACTCAAACCGCAATTGACGCGAGTGCCGTATCTGTTCGAACTGGGACTTGAACACGGGCCGGGGCAAACCGTCGAGGCGTTGAGTGCCTGGTTGATGTCGCGTTATCCCGACAGTTGGTGCGTGAGTTCGGCGAAGTCGTCACTGCTGTGGTGTCGGCCGGCGAGTCAAAACGTCGAGCATGATCGCTTGCTGGAAAAACTCGACGGCCTCGGCTGGAAGATTCTGCGCATTGCCGTAGGCGGGCAGGCCGATGGACTGGCCGGGCTGCGTCGTTGTTATCGACGAGTCGGTGATTTGCTCGCCTATGGTCGCGAAGTGTTGCCGCACTCACGATTGCTGACGTTGAACCGCTATCGATTGCCGGTGATGTTGTGGCGGCATCGTAACGATGATGCACTGGACGAATTGCTCAAACCCTTGCGTAAAGTGATCGCCAAGGACGGCAACGGCCAATTGCTGGCGACGCTGCGCAGTTGGTGTGAGCACGATGGCCAGAGTCAGGCGTGTGCCGATGCGTTGGGGATTCATCGCAACAGTTTGCGTTATCGGATGGAACGGATTGCCGAGTTGAGCGGGGTTGATCCGCTCAGGCTGGACGGGATGCTGGCGCTGTATCTGGGCGTGCAGCTGTTGCCGCAGACAGATCTGTCGGCATGAGGTGTTTTCGAGGCCGCCATCGCTGGCAAGCCAGCTCCCACAAGGGTTGATGGTGTTCACTACATTTGTGTTCACCGACAATCCCTGTGGGAGCTGGCTTGCCAGCGATGGCGGCCGAACATTCACCGCCACTTTCCCTGTCTTTGTGAAAATGAACAATAAACGCCCCGGCCACTTGTGCAGCGGACAGGCGTCAACGCGCAGGCCGACTGGCAGCATGAGGGGCATTGCAAACGGAGAATTCCCATGAAGATCGTCATCGCCCCCGACTCGTTCAAGGACAGCCTGAGTGCCCAAGGCGTCGCCGAAGCCATCGCCCTCGGCCTGGCCCAGGTCTGGCCGCAGGCAACGATGGTCAAATGCCCAATGGCTGACGGTGGCGAAGGTACGGTCGAGTCGATCCTCGCTGCCTGCGCAGGCGAACTGCGCCGCACCCGTGTGCGTGGCCCGATGGGCGCGCCGGTCGATGCGGCGTGGGGCTGGTTGCCGCACAACCACACGGCAATCATCGAAATGGCCGAGGCCAGTGGCTTGCAGCTTGTGCCGCTGGGGCAACGCGATGCCTGCATCAGCAGCACCTTCGGCACCGGCGAACTGATTCGCGCCGCGCTGGATGCCGGCGCGCAACGAGTGATTCTGGCGATTGGCGGCAGTGCGACCAACGATGGCGGCGCCGGAGCGATGCAGGCGTTGGGGGTGAAATTACTTGATGCCCAGCATCAGGCGCTGGTGCCCGGCGGCCTGGCGTTGGTGCAACTGGCGCAGTTGGACCTGAGCGAACTCGACCCGCGTCTGGCGCAGGTGCGTTTCGATATTGCGGCCGACGTGGACAACCCATTGTGCGGCGCACACGGTGCTTCGGCGATTTTCGGCCCGCAGAAAGGTGCATCGCCGGCGCAGGTTGAACAGCTCGATCAGGCATTGGGCCATTTCGCCGAACTCTGCGCGCAAGCGTTGGGCAAAGACGTTCGTGACGAACCGGGCAGCGGCGCGGCGGGTGGTTTGGGGTTTGCCGCCAAGGCTTTTCTCGGCGCGCAGTTTCAAGCCGGGGTTGAAGTGGTCGCCGAACTGGTCGGCCTCGCCGAAGCGGTCAAAGGTGCCGATCTGGTGATCACCGGGGAAGGACGATTCGATGCTCAGACCTTGCGTGGCAAGACGCCGTTCGGTGTTGCGCGGATTGCCAAACAGCACGCCGTGCCGGTGATTGTCATCGCCGGCACGTTGGGCGAGGGTTATCAGGCACTTTACGATCACGGTATCGATGCGGCATTCGCCGTGACCAGCGGCCCGATGACGCTGGAGCAGGCCTGCGCCGAAGCTCCGCGCCTGTTGCGTGAACGTGCGACTGACATTGCCCGCGTTTGGCAAATGGCCAAACACAACGTGTGAAACAGGTGCACAGGGTGTTTCAATCTTGTAACACCCTGAAAAATAGTTGTTCTTGACCCGCAACCTTCCTAAAGCCTGGCCGATACAGCTAACAGGCGCGCACATAACTTCCTAAAACAGTGACGCCGGACTGAGCCCGCTCCCCTTGGGCCAGTGATGACGCATGGACGCTCGTAGTTTCTATCTTTCGAGAGCTCAACTATGTCCCTGCGTAACCTGAATATCGCGCCCCGTGCCTTCCTCGGTTTTGCCTTTATCGCCTTGCTGGTGATCGTGCTCGGCGTCTTCGCCGTCAACCGCATGTCGATCATCCGTCAGGCCTCCGTCGAGATGGATTCGACGCAACTCCCCAGCGTGACCCAGCTCAGCGTGGTGACTGAAAACGTCCTGCGTTTGCGCATTCTGTCGTTCCGCGTGCTGGTCAACCGTGAAGCCGCCGGGTTGCAGGAGGCGCAGACCCGCATCGGCGTTCTGGTCGATAAGGTTCGCGCCGCGCAGGCCAGTTACGCCGCGCTGCCGGCCGGCCCGGAGGAGCGGGCGTTGTACCAGACCTTCGCGACCACGCTGGACAACTACCTGCAAGCGCAGAACCAGATGATGGAGCTGTCGCGCCAGGACAAACTCGACGAGATGCGTGCCCTGATCAACACGCGGATCAAGGACGGCACCGACCAGATGGGCGAGCAGCTCAACAAACTGATCGCGATCAACGCCGCTGACGCTAAAGCTGCGTCGATCCAGGCCGGTGAACACTACGACAGCGCCATCACCGGGATCATTATTGTTGCCGTGGTGGCGGCGCTGGCCACCGTGTTGCTGGCCTGGCTGCTGACGCGCAGTATCGTCACCCCGCTGAACCGCGCCGTGCAGGCCGCGCAAACCATCGCCAGCGGCAACCTGACCAAAACAATCGAAATCGACGGCAAAGACGAACCGGCCCGCCTGCTCGAAGCGCTCGCCGCCATGCAGAGCAACCTGCGCAAAACCATCGAACAGATCGCCGGTTCCGCCACACAACTGGGCGCCGCTGCCGAAGAACTCAGCGCGGTAACCGAAGAAGCCTCCCGTGGCCTGCAGCAGCAGAACAACGAAATCGAGCAAGCCGCCACTGCCGTCAACGAGATGACCGCCGCCGTCGAAGAAGTCGCGCGCAACGCCGTGTCGACCTCCGAAGCCTCGAACCAGTCGACCCACGCCGCCCGCGAAGGCCGCGATCAAGTGGTGAAAACCGTCGACGCGATCCAGACCATGACCCACGACGTGCAGAACACCGCACAGATGATCGAAGGTCTCGCGGCGCAAGGTCGTGATATCGGCAAGGTGCTCGACGTGATCCGCGCCATCGCCGAACAGACCAACCTGCTGGCACTCAACGCGGCCATCGAAGCGGCGCGCGCTGGCGAGGCCGGACGTGGTTTTGCCGTGGTCGCGGACGAAGTGCGCGCACTGGCTCATCGCACCGCGCAGTCGACTCAGGAAATCGAAAAAATGGTCGCCGGCATCCAGAACGGCACCGGCGAAGCGGTTTCGTCGATGCAGCAAAGCAATCAGCGCACCCAGACCACCCTGGAAATGGCCCGCGCCGCCGGCGTGGCGCTGGAACAGATCACCCAGTCGATCCACCAGATCAACGAGCGCAACCTGGTCATCGCCAGCGCCTCGGAAGAACAGGCGCAAGTGTCGCGCGAGGTCGACCGCAACCTCGTCAACATCCGCGACCTGGCCACGCAATCGGCTGCCGGGGCCAACCAGACCAGCGCCGCGACCCACGAACTGTCGCGTCTGGCGGTGGATTTGAACGCCATGGTGGCGCGTTTCGTGATTTGAGATACGGTGAAGGCTGGAGACCGCGCAATCAGGAGACGTACATGCGCTATTCAGCCTTGACCCAACGAATCGCCGGGGAGGGAGCCGCCGCCTGGCAGATTCACGACCGAGCGCTGGAGTTGCGCGCCGAGGGTGTCGATATCCTGCTGCTGAGCATCGGCGATCCGGATTTCGACACGCCTCTGCCCATTGTCCACGGTGCAATCGACAGCTTGCTGGCCGGCGACACCCACTATTCCGAAGTACGTGGCCGTTTGGCGCTGCGCACGCTGATCGCCGAACGCCATCGTCGGCGCAGCGGGCAAGCGGTCGAAGCCGACCACGTAATCGTCATGCCCGGCGCGCAATGCGCGGTGTATTCGGTGGCGCAATGTCTGCTTGATCCAGGCGATGAAGTGATTGTCGCCGAACCGATGTATGTCACCTACGAAGGCGTGTTTGGCGCTTGCGGCGCGACGGTGGTGCCGGTGCCGGTGCGCCCGGAAAACGGCTTTCGTGTCGACCCGATCGATGTCGCTGCGCGCATTACCCCGAAAACCCGCGCGATGCTGCTCAACAGTCCGAACAACCCCAGCGGCGCCAGCCTGTCACTGCTGATTTGGCAGGAACTGGCGGCGCTGTGCGTACGGCATGACTTGTGGCTGATCAGCGACGAGGTCTACAGCGATTTGCTGTACGAGGGGCAGCACGTCAGTCCGGCGAGTCTGCCGGGCATGGCTGAGCGCACGGCGACGATCAACAGCCTGTCGAAATCCCACGCCATGACCGGGTGGCGCATCGGCTGGATGATCGGGCCGACATCGCTCGCCGAGCATTTGGTCAATTTGTCATTGAGCATGCTCTTCGGCCTGCCAGATTTTGTGCAGAAGGCCGCAGAGATCGCATTGCAGTCAGACCTGCCGGAAGTGACGCAAATGCGCGAGGAATATCGCCTGCGCCGGGATCTGGTCTGCGAGCGTTTGAGCGGTTGCCCGGGGCTGTATCCGATCCGTCCGGATGGCGGCATGTTCGTGATGGTCGATGTGCGCCAGACCGGGTTGGGCGCCCAGGCGTTCGCCGAGCAATTGCTGGAAGGTTATGGCGTGTCGGTGCTGGCCGGCGAAGCGTTCGGGCCGAGTGCGGCGGGGCATATCAGGATTGGGCTGGTGCTGGATCGGGTGAAACTGGCGGATGCCTGTGCGCGGATTGCGCTTTGTGCGGCGCAGCTTTTACAGGCGCGCAGTGCCTGATGGTTTTGCATTGCCTGTTCCGGCCCCATCGCTGGCAAGCCCGCTCCCACAGGGATTTGAGGTGGACATGATATTTGTGTCCGCCGGAGAAACCTGCGGGAGCTGGCTTGCCAGCGATGAGGCCAGATCAGGCAATGAGGATCTCAGCCCTGCCAGGCCGACGGATTCACCAGATTAGCCGGTTTCTCCCCCGCCAGCGCCGCCAACAGATTCTCCACCGCACAGCGCGCCATCGCTTCGCGCGTCTCATGCGTCGCCGAGCCCATGTGCGGCGTCGCCACCACATTATTCAGCTGCAACAGCGGCGAATCATGATTCAACGGCTCACGCTCAAACACATCCAGCCCCGCCGCCCGAATCCGCTGATGACGCAGCGCATCGATCATCGCCGCCTCATCGACCACTTTGCCCCGTGAGATATTGATGAAAATGCTTTGCGGGCGCATCAGCGCGAACTGCTCGGCGCCGATCAACCCTTCGGTCTGCGCCGTCAGTGGCAAGGTCAGGCAAATGAAATCGGCCTGCTGGAGCAGATCTTCCAGGCTTCGGTATTGCGCATCGAATCGCGCCTCCACCGCCGGTTTGCGCGACTGGCTGTGATAGATCACCGGCATGCCAAACCCGAAATGCCCACGCTGCGCCAATGCTTCGCCGATGCGGCCCATGCCGATAATCCCCAGCGTCTTGCCATGCACATCAGTGCCGAAATGCGCCGGGCCGATATTGCGGTTCCATTGGCCGCTACGCACCATGTTCGCCAGTTCCACCACACGCCGGGCGGCGGCGAGGATCAGCGCGAAACCGGTGTCGGCAGTGGTTTCGGTGAGCACGTCCGGGGTGTTGCTCAGCAGGATCTGGCGTCGGTTCAGGTAATCGATGTCGTAGTTATCGACGCCGACCGATACGCTGGCGATGGCTTCGAGTTGCGGCGCGAGATCAAGCAACGCCGCGTCGAGTTTCAGGCTGGCGCCAAGCAAGCCTTGGGCGCGGGGCAGGGCATCGCGCAGTTGCATGAGGCCGTCGGCGTCGAGGCTGTTGATCAGCGTCACTTCGCACTGTTCCTGCAGACGCGCCATCAGCGCGGGCGAAAGTTTCTTGTACAACACGACCTGTTTTTTCATGGCAGAAGTCTCTTCAGGAATGCGCTGGCACGGCACGCGTGGCAACGGCTTTGGCGACGACGCGATCACTGGCGCCGGGCTTGAGAATAATCGTCAACACCACCGACAGCAGCAACGCGCCGCTCATCAGCAAATACGAAGCGCCGGGCGAACCGGTGGAGCTGTTCAGGTAACCGACCAGGTACGATCCGCCGAACGAGCCGAGCGCGCCCATGCTGTTGATCAGCGCCATCGCGCCACCGGCAACGTTGGCGGGCAGAATCTCCGGGACGATGGCAAAGAACGGCCCGTAAGGTGCGTACATGCAGGCGCCGGCAATCACCAGCAGCGTGTACGACCACCAGAAATGCTCAGCGCCCAGTGCGTAAGAACCGTAAAACGCGATGGACGCGATCAGCAGCGGCGGCCAGACGAAGCGTTTGCGCTTCTGCAACTTGTCCGAACCCCACGACACCACAAGCATGCCAATCACCGCCGCCAGATACGGCAGCGCCGACAACCAGCCAGCTTCGATCATGTCCATTTGCGCGCCGGCCTTGAGGATCGATGGCAGCCACAGCACAAAGCCGTAAACGCCGATGCTCCAGCAGAAAAACTGCAGCGCCAGAATGATCACCTTCGGCGAGCGGAAGGCCTCGGCGTAATTCTTCACCGCTTTGATGCCGACCTGTTCGGCGGCCAGTGCGCTTTCCAGATCGTGCTTTTCCTGCTCGTTGAGCCACTTGGCCTGCGCTGGACGATCATCGGCCAGACGCCACCAGATAAATGCCCACAGCACTGCCGGCAGACCTTCGATGATGAACATCCAGCGCCAGCTGAAATGCTGCACCAGATAACCCGAAACCACCGACATCCACAGCATCGTCACCGGGTTGCCAAGAATCAGAAACGTGTTGGCCCGCGAGCGTTCGGCACGGGTGAACCAATGGCACAGATACACCAGCATCGCCGGCATCACGGCGGCTTCAACCACGCCGAGCATGAAGCGGATAACAATCAGCCAATAGGCATTGGAGACCACGCCGGTCAACGTGGCGAGGCCGCCCCAGAGAATGAGGCTGACGAAAATCAGCTTCTTCACGCTGTGTTTTTGCGCGTAGATCGCACCGGGCACCTGGAAGAAGAAGTAACCGAGGAAGAACAGCGCGCCGAGCAGCGATGACAGGCCCGGGGTGATCATCAGGTCGGCGGCCATGCCGGATGCAGCAGCGAAGCCGTAATTGGCGCGATCGAGATACGCCAGGCTGTAGGTGATGAACACAATCGGCATGATGTACCACCAGCGGCGGGTGGCGAGGGTAGCGGTTTTCATGGGTCTTGCTCCTGAGCTTGTTGTTTTTGTCGCAGCAGGTTCAATGAATCGGTTGCCTGTCAGGGCCTCATCGCTGGCAAGCCAGCTCCCACAGGGATCTCGGGTATGTCAAAGATTGCATTGCCACCACCAACCCTTGTGGGAGCTGGCTTGCCAGCGATGGCGGCCTCAAATTCGCTGAAGAGTTCGGCCCGGGTCGGCAAACCCTCCATATCCCCGCGACTCTGCACCGCCCGACTGCCGATCCAGTTCGCGCGCTGCACCGCCTCGGCAAAACTCTGCTGCTCCAGCAAGGCGCTGATCATCCCCACCGCAAAGCCGTCACCGGCGCCGACCGTATCGACGACATTGGTCACCGGCACACCAGCGACAAATCCCGACGCCAGATGCGTTCGGTAATAAGCACCTTCGGGCCCGAGTTTGATCGCCACGGCTTCTGCACCTTGATCGAGATAAAACGCAGCAATGTCCGCAGGGTCTTCAAAACCAGTGAGCAAACGACCTTCGCTCAACCCCGGCAGCACCCAATGAGCGAGGGCGGCGAGGCGGTTGATCTCGCGGATCATTTCGCCCTCGCTGGCCCACAGGCTCGGGCGCAGATTGGGATCGAACGACACGCTGCGCCCGGCATTGCGCATACGCGTCATCAGCTCGAAAGACATCTCCCGCGCCGAGGCCGAAAGGGCCGGAGGAATGCCGGTGGCGTGCAGATGCCGAGCACTCAACAAACTGGCCGTGATCGACTGCGGCGATAAATGACTGGCCGCCGAACCGCGCCGGAAATACTCGACTTGCGGGTCGCTGCCATCGTCGTTGCGGGATTTGAACTGGAAACCGGTCGGGTGTTGTTGATCGACATCGACGTGGCTGCAGTCCAGGCCTTCTTTAATCAACGTCTCGACCACAAAACGCCCGAGCGAATCGTTGCCGACCCGGCTCAGCCACGCGACGTTGAAACCCAGGCGCGACAGCCCGATTGCCACGTTGCTGTCGGCCCCGGCAATGCGTTTGTGAAAGTGTTCGACCGTCGCCAGATCACCGGTCTGCTCGGCGACCAGCATCGCCATGGTTTCGCCGAACGAAAGAATATCGATCTCAGACATGGGCAGGCTCCAGACGGGATTGGCCGAGGCGGGCGAGGGCGGCGACGTGCTCGGTGGTCAGTTGCACCAGATCATCGCCCTGCAACGGGTATTCGGCGGCGCGCATAACGCCTTGGGCCATGTGCCGCAGCAGTTGTTCCCAAATATGCAAGTCGCTGAGGGCCGGCGGTACCGCGACCAGTTTGCCGTCGGCGCGACGGGCCACGGCTTTGCAATGCACATAGCCGACATGCCGGCCGAGCAGGCGGGCGGCGCTGGTGGCAGATTGGTCCTGCCACTGCCAGTTGCCGATGTCGAAAGTCATTTTGATCGGCAGGTTGTGCTGCTCGACGGCAGCGAAGAAACGCTGAAATGGCTCGATGCGCCCGCCATGTAAAGTCTGGTCGTTTTCCACCAGCAACTGCACAGGGCTGTGTTTCAAGCGCTCGGCCAGGGCTTGCAGATCATTGGTGTCAGTGAAGTAGCCGAGCGAAACCTTCAACCATTTCGAACCGAACGCTTCGGCCTGTTGCAGCGCGGTGATCAATTCGGGATTCGGTTGTGCCTGACCGGCCAGCCACAGTTCGGTGGGTGAGGAATAGATGCTGAGCAGGCCCTGCGCCTGGCTGGCTTGTGCCAGTTGCGCAGGGTCTTCGCGCGTCAGCAGCTCTTCGCGCCATTCGATGCGATTTGCACCGGCGGCAGCCAGAACATCGATGAAAGCATCCTGCCCGCGCTGACGCACAAGCTCAGCGCCGTAGCTGGACAAACTGATGGAAACGGCGGGTTTATTCATTGTTATTGACCTCTGAAACCGGTTTCATTTTTGTTCAAAAAAATATCAGGTGTTTCTGTGGTGTTCTTTAGGGCCTCATCGCTGGCAAGCCAGCTCCCACAGTGTTCGGGTCGTACACTAAGTTTGGTACACCTCTAAACTTGTGGGAGCTGGCGTGCCAGCGATAGCGTCAGATCAGACACCGCCAACCTCACGGGTCGACCCACGCTCCACCAGCACCGGCGCAAAATCCACCACCCGCGCCACCTCGTCACCCCCACGCAAGCGCTTGAGCAGACACTCAAACGCCCGCGCGCCAATCTCTGCTGTCGGCTGAGCCAGCGCGGTAATCCCGCTGCCCACCAACGGATACCAATCCAGATCATCCAGGGCAATCAGCCCGACATCCTCGAACAACCGGCGACCCATCTGGCGCAACGCAGTCGTCGCGGCGAGCGCCGCCACGCCATTGGCGCAAAACAGCGCTTTCGGGCCGTTACCGGGGGTGTTTAAAAAAGTTTGAAGTTGCGCGTTCAGATCGTCGCCGGTTTCCAGCACCGCACCCGCCAGGACCGAGCGCTGAGCAACTTGCGCCTGAAAACTGCTGACCCGCTCGATCCGCGAACTGGTGCCGTCATACGGTTCAGTCACCAGCACCAGATCCCGATAACCGCGCTGCTCCAGATGCGTGATCGCCATCTCCACTGCTTGCGGGTTGTTCAGCCCGACCATGTCGCTGGCGAGACCGTCGACCTTGCGATCCACCAGCACCAGCGGCATCTCGCGAAGGAGTTCGTGCAACTCGTCACGGTGATGGCCCAGGGTGTTCACGATCAACCCTTCGATGTTGTACGAACGCAACAGGGCCAGGTGCTGGCGTTCCTGCTCGTCATCGCGGTCGGTGTTGCACACCACCAGGCTGTAGCCGTGCGCACGGCAAGCGGTTTCCACCCCATGCATCACGGCAATTGAATAAGGGTTACGGATGTCGGCCACGAGCATGCCGATCAAACGCGTTCGCCCGCGTTTCAGGCCACGGGCCATCTGGTTGGGGCGGTAGCCGAGTTCCGCGATGGCCTGCTCGATGCGCAGGGCAATGGTATCGGAGAGCAGGGCACGGTCATCGCCGATGAAGCGCGAGACGCTGGCCTTGGACACGCCGGCGCGTTCGGCGACGTCGAGCATGGTCACGCGGCTGCGCTGGGCGGCGGAGAAGTCGTTCATGGGTGAACCTTGTTGTTATTGGGGTAGCGCTGAAACCGGTTTCAGTGAACGACAGTGATGTGATTTCGTCAAGCGCATGATCAACAGCAATTCTGAGTTGATCCGACGAACGGTGCAAATACCTGTCAGATATGACAGTAGGCAAATATCGCGCGGAGCCTTCTAATCCTTACACACCGATATTCAATATTTAGAAAACTATCTGGCTTGCAAGGACTTCGCTATGTCGACGCAGCGCAAGAATGATAACGCCGGCATATTACTGGCTGATCCTCCGACCGTAGATGGCGTCCCGGACAGTGATCCTGATGGACGATTACCAGCAGAAGTATTGCTCAACGGAGGTGTGGCAAGAGTGCCTCGATGGCCTATCTATGCCGATGCTCCCGGAAAGACCGATTTGCTGGAAGTGTTCTGGAGACCAGACGGTGGCGTCGCAGTCCGGATTTATAACGACCCCAAAGTAGGACCAATTACCGAAACCGAGTTTATGATCCCGCTCGATAAGGGACTGTTTCAGAATGATGGCATTGCCTTCCTTTATTATCGGGTGTCGCCTCAGCCATTTGGTAATCCACTAACCTCCGAAGAAAAGAGGTTAACGATTGATCACAGCGTTATTCCACTGCCGATTCTGTTGAGTCCGAGCTTTCCGGATGTGGATTTTTACGGTTATTTGAACTGCGATACCGAAAATCCGATATGGGAAGGTGTGTATGTAACAGTGCTTTTCCAGAACTTTAGAGAAAATGATGTATGTGAACTTTCATGGCGTGGTTTTTCCAAGCTTACTAATAGTGAGGAATTCTATGTGGAGGGTTCGGCGGGAGAGTTGAGTCATACTATGAGTCTTGCTGAGGCAGGAAACAGAGACGGGTTTAAATTACCACCTATTCCGTTTTTCCCGTATTTGGAGCAGCTGATTGATAAGTGCTCTATCACCGCGCAATATAAAGTCAAAAGGGATGGGCGTTATATTGGTCAATCCAGGGATGAGCTGGCAAAAATCGACCGTATTATATCGGGTGAAGATATTCCCTGTGGGCCGGCTTGAAGCTAAATATTAATTCGCTCTGAAATTGAATATTGGTTGTATCAATATTCGTGCGAGGTTGTGGTGTTGCGTAAACGTCGAATTCTCATCCGTGAGAATTTGGGTAATGGACGAGGAGGAAATCAAATGAATGCTAAGCAAGAACTTTCCGAAGTTGATCGGTTGGCAGTCGAGAGCAGAATAAATTTGCCTTTGGCCGGCCCGCCGCCTGTGGTGGACGACATCATTAGTCCCACGGACCGACGTGTATATGCCAACAAACTCTTGGTGGGTGCAAAACTCCCGGTAAAGTTGCCAAGATGGCCTATCGATATGCCTAACGACAAAGTGGTGACGCGCATTCGCCAAGCAGGCACTACGGCATGGACAATCGTGAACTCTTTCGACGCTGGACCTGTTGCTGGACGACCTTCAGAGTATGAAGTATCTATTGACTCGGATCTGTTGTTGGAGGTCAATCCGCCAGTAACACCGACCACGTGGGAACTTCAATACCGTGTAGAACCGCAACCGGTCGGCAATCCATATTCCTCAGATATTACAACAATCATCATTGACAGGCGTGCGCCTTATCAAGCCGTGCCTGGTGGGGCGAAGGCTCGCCCGCCAATTGCCACGCTGCCTGCTCTATCGCCTGGCAACCTGATCGACGAAGAGTTTATTACGCGAAACTCACCAAACGCTGTCATTAATTTTACCCATAGCTATCAAAATCCTTTGCCGGGTGACACCCTGCGTTTCTGGATCAGCAAGTCCTATTCTGCGAGTAATACGGAGGTGCCGATTTATGAGGGAGCTGCGGCTGCACTTATTAATATCAGTATCAACAAGTTCAGGTCGCTAGATCCTCTGGCTGTCTATGCGTATTACACGATTATTGATGAAGTGGGGAATGTCAGTAATCTATCGTTCGCTGTCGGAGTGAAAGTCCGTTTTGCGCCATTGCCAGTGCTTGAAACTCCTATTGTCGATCTGGCGGAGACTGATAAGTTAATTGATCTTAAAGATTCAGCCAGTACAACAGTAAAGTTGAGGAGAGTAGACAATATACTGGATGATGATGAAGTCAGAGTGGAGTGGGGCGGCCAAAACCTTGGCGAGTTTGCATTCGGGACTAACGACCCATTATCGGTGCCAGTACCCTTTACTGATATTTTCAATGAGTACTACGATGGTGATCCGGATATCACAACGGACAAACCGGTAACTATTGTTGCAACTCTTTTGCGCGGCACTGACGTCATCAGTGATTCCGAGCTTGAAATTGATGTGAATATCTACTATCCAGGCCCCATTAACCCCACCGACCCTGTTCCTCCCAATGATCTATTGGAAGAACCACACATCACTAGCACTGCAGTACCAGACATCTTGGAACCTGCTGACTATAACAAAGATCACACGGTGACTATCCAACTCTGGACGGACGTTGACAAACCGGTGAAAACTGGACAACAGATTTACGGCGAGTATGAGGGGGTGCGTTTCGGACCTGAATTCCTGACGGATGGGGATACCAGTGTAACAATGACCCTGCCGTGGCCTGTTATTAATGCTGGCGGGCTGGGGGTCAACAAGAAGCTTCAATATTTTGTATCCGATATCGGTGGGATCAATGAAAATCCATCTCCGATTACCGACGTCACAAATAACGCGATTGTGGTTGAGCTGGATCCACCAGTCGTAGCGCGAGAGTCTGGCACGACTATTTACTGTGAGGATCTCACAGAAACCGGTTTCGGAATGAAAGTTGGTATTCCCGGCAATGCCACTCATCTGCAGGATGGTAGAGATGTGATTCTCTACGCCCAAGGGTATCGCGATGCCGCAATGACTGAAGAATCCCCTAATACAGCATTTGAGTCTGCGCCACACACGATAGGTGGAGGGGAAGGTGCTACCGGATTCGATATGATCATTACGCCATATGACCCAAATATCAGAAATATTCCGGTGCCACCTCCTGATCCGATTCCCGTTCCACCCGGCGACTACCATGGGTATTGGAAGATCTGGTACACGGTGGAGATCAACGCGACGGAATATCCGTCGTTGGAGTTCGATAGCCCGATATACCTGGTCAATCCGAGAGGTGAGTACTGCGAGGATCAGTAAAGCGTTTTAGTCGTTTCCCGCCACGACAGCAGGTTGAACGTCGTGGCGGGAATCGTTGCGTTGTAATCTATCCGACAACTCGACGAGGATAAAATCCTCGCCACTTCAGATTTTTCCTACATCGAATATGCGTGTGTGGCGATAATCTTGCGGCCACTTCGGTTGGGCATTTTTAATAACGAGTTGTCGAGCCGATTTCTTTATAATTCGGTGAAATCCTATGTCGATAGTAAGCAAGAAAAGAATTATCAAAAAGTGGTCGCCAGGTTTGATGCTGTTAGTTTTCTGTTCTTCTGCTGCGCAAGCACGAGTACTTAATCCTGGTGAAAGTGAAACCCTTACGCCTGCCTCCCCGATCGAAAGCTGGAATTTAGGGGCGGGTTCTACCTTGACTGTCAACGGCGCAGAGACTCTCGATATTTCAACTTCCGGCGGGACGTTGAATGTCAACTCCGGCCTGACTCGAGAAGTGGAGGCTACAGAGGGAACTCAAGTCAATCTTAATGGCGCGACGCTTTCTGGTACAAACGGCTCCATTACACTGTCGCTGGTTAATAGTTCAGCAAATATCGACAGTTCCACGATTTCGGGTTTGGCCATCGGTCTGCAGGCTGCTCGGGAGCAAGGCACCCAAACTGGCTCGGTTGTTCACTTGCAGAACAGCACTGTTCAGGGAACCGCGGGCGGGGCGTTTTTGACCTCTTATAGTGTCCTTGACATGAATAACAGCACTGTAGAGGGGACCGGGAGCGATAGCTATGGTTTGTCACTGTCGGGTGGTTCCGCTAATTTGAGTGCCAACTCTAAGGTAATCGGTGATCTTAACGGTGTGATTTATGGGCTGGATGGTTCGGATGAACAACTCAGCCAGCTGGTATTGGACAAGTCCAGCATTGAAGGAAAAACCGGCGCGGCGATTGTCGCTGATCTGGGTCTCAATCCATTGGGCCCTTTGGTCATACAAGTGTTGAATGGTTCTACTCTTTCAGGGGGGAACGGTTCGATTCTGGAAGTCGCCGGAGGTACGTCTGTTGATTTTAATGTCGCGAATAGCCAGCTGAACGGCAATGTCACTGTGGAGCCAGGCAGTGCAGTGAGTGTTTCGTTGGATCAAAGTGCTTCTTTAACCGGTGATCTGTTGAATGCCTCTGCATTAAAACTCAGCAACAACAGTGCGTTTAACGGGCTATTCAAAGGAAATACAGTGGATGGCTCAAGCGTGAGAGTCGAAAGCGGTTCCACGTTTACCGGGAATGTCGAGAATATAACGAGCTTTACCATTAATGATTCTACCTGGGTTCTGGCCGGTAACAATCAGGTCGGCAACCTGGATATGGCAGATGGCACGCTGGACTTCGCTCCAGGGCAGACTTTCTACAAGCTGGATGTCGAAAATTTGTCTGGCAATGGCGTGCTAAAAATGGCCACGGATTTTGGCAGTCAACAAACGGATTTCCTCAATGTCACCAACCGCGCAGACGGCAACTATCTGCTGTCAGTGACAGCGACAGGCAGCAAACCCACGAGTGACGAGCCGATTCAGTTGGTCAAGGTGGCCAGTGGTGATGCGAAGTTTGCGTTGATCAACCGCTCGGTAGACGCAGGCGCTTTCACCTACAAGTTGTTCGAGGAAGGCGACGGCTGGTTTCTTCGACCTGATACGCAAATCAGCACCAGTTCGCGCTCTGTGTTGGCTATTGCCAATACGGCACCTACGGTGATTGATGCGGAGCGCACACTGCTCAATACGCGAATGGGCGATCGTCGGTTGACGGGCGGGGGCGGCGGCGTCTGGACGCGCACCTATGGCAATCGTTACAGCGTGCAGAACGGATACGGTGATGGTTATAGCCAAACTCAACAGGGGCTGGTTATTGGAGCCGATACCCGTCTGGCGGAGAGCGACTGGTTAGTGGGGGCGATGGTTGGCTATAGCAAAACCGATCTCGATTTGAAACATGGCAGTACGGGCACGGTCGACAGCTATTCGGTAGGTGGCTACCTGACAAAGTTTGATGCCCAGTCCGGTTTCTATGTCGATGCAGTCGCGAAGATCAACAGCTTCGACAACAGGTTGAATGTCAGCATGAGCGATGGCGAACGCAGCAAAGGTGACTACAATACGTATGGTTTAAGTGGGTCGCTGGAAGTGGGTAAGCAATATGATTTGACCTCTAATCTGTTTCTGGCCCCGTTTGTTCAAGTTAATGCCGCGGTGATCTCCGGTAAGCATTACTCGCTGGACAATGGACTCGTGGTCGACAGTCAACTTACACGCTCACTGGTTACCAAGGGGGGGATGTATGTGGGTAGCCAGATCGATTTGGGCAATGGCCAGAAAATTCAGCCAAGAGTTCGTGTAGCGATGGGTCATGAGTTTATTAAGTCTAATGAGGTCAATGTCAACGAGAGCCGCTTCAATAACGACACGTCGACAACCAGTATGGAGCTCGCTGGTGGTGTCAATTGGGCTTTGCCGAACGGAGTACAGATTTTTGCCGAAGCGGGGTCGAGTCAAAGCAAGACGGTCAGTCAGGATTATAATGTGAGCGCTGGCTTCAGCATTGCGTTCTAAATGCATATCTTGTAAAAAAGGAGGCGAAAGCCTCCTTTTTATCGTCTTGCAAATGTCATTTAAATACGTTTTACCCAATCCTCTGCGATCAAGTCGAAAGCGATAGTTAGTTCATGAGTCTTTGGTGTTTCCAAGCCGTCACTGACAGTTGCGCTGATATTGCCACTCACCGAACCAGCCGCCGAGTCAAAATCTATTGCCGTTGTCGCAGCGCTTGTAGAGTACTCAGAAGGTGGATCTTCTGCGGTATTGCTGTAGAGAATTCGCAGATCTTCATTTGCAAGGACCGGGTTGTTATTTTCCGGAGTCTTCAGAAAAATAACCCTGATGCTCTGGATCTGGTTGGTTGTCGAGTCACGATAACGTGCCTCAATCGTCCAGCGAGGAGGTTCCCCCTCCTGTGGATAGATAACCTTTTTAAACGTCGCCTGAAAATCAATAGGCTCTGACTTGTCGATAGACGCGCTGAAGCTATTATCGAGAGCAGAGTACTTCGTGATAGGTGTAGGCAGTTTCCGTGCTGTACTCATGAGTTTATCTCCATCATTGAAGTCGCAAGAGGATCCAGTGGATCAGCATTCAAATCGAGCCACGGGAACTGCATCAGAGCGCGATTAGGTGAGTCTGTAAACTGTCAGACTTCACAGTTTACAGAATGCATTTTTTATGATTTGTCAGGAACGTTGATGGATTGCAGTATGACGATGCATCAACGCATACACAGATTCCTTGATGTCTGTTATTTCCCTGAATACCCGATTACGCAACAGCGATAGTGAATAACGCGTGAGTAAAGACAACCAATCGAATATGTTCTTGCAGTTTCGGAGATTCGCTGAGTTTCAGCCAAACAACCCTGCCGCAATATTGATCGAAAACCCCAGAATCGCGGTGTTGAAAACAAATCCGATCAACGACTGCGCTAGCACGATTTTCCGTATATCCCGCGTCGCCACGCCCACATCCGCTGTTTGCACCGCCACGCCGATGGTGAACGAGAAGTACAGAAAGTCCCAGTAGTTAGGCGTCGTCAGCCCCTCGGCAAAACGCAATGCCGGTTCCTTGCCATCCCAGGTGTAATACAACCTCGCGTAGTGCACGCAGAAAATTACCCCGATCAGCAGCCACGAACCAATTACCGTCAGCGCGGTGAAACCGTAGTGAAGGAGCTTGCGCGTGGTTTCCAGATCTTTGCTGCCGGCCAGTTCGAAAGTAATGGTCGCCAGACTCGCCAGTGCAGCGATGCACACCACGAACAGCACCAGCCCGGCATTTTCGTCTTCGACTTCAGCGATGCGTTTGACGTCCGGAGCCTTGGCGCGCGCGGTCAGCCAGAACATCAGGATCAGATAGGTCCAGACACCGGCGTTCCAGCCAATGAGGATTTTGCTGACGATGGAATCGGCGGGGACCAACAGACCGGTAGCGAGGCCCAGGAGAGCGGCGGCGGACAGGCGAGGGTGGGTACGGGCGAGGAAGCGCATGGGGACTCGATGGGCCAGGGTGGTTCAAACACCTTAGCCCAGCGATGGAGGATATGACCACTGGCTCGAGTTTATGAAGATCCCTGTGGGAGCGAGCTAGCTCGCTCCCACAATTAAGATCAGTGGGGCTTGCTGAATCGTTGTACGAGCTTCATCACGACGACGAAAAAGACAGGGACGAAGATGACTGCCAGCGTCGCAGTGATCATCCCGCCAATCACGCCGGTGCCGATGGCTTGTTGGCTGGCCGAACTGGCGCCAGTGGCAATGGCCAACGGCACCACACCGAGAATGAATGCCAGCGAAGTCATCACGATTGGCCGCAGACGCAAACGCGCTGCCTGCAACGTTGCATCGATCAGGTCGTGACCTTCGTCATACAGGCTCTTGGCAAACTCGATGATCAGGATCGCGTTCTTCGCCGACAGACCGATGATGGTGATCAAACCGACTTTGAAGAACACATCGTTGGGCATGCCGCGCAAGGTCACCGCCAGCACCGCGCCAAGCACCCCCAGCGGCACCACCAGCAACACCGAGGTCGGAATCGACCAGCTCTCGTACAGCGCCGCCAGACACAGGAACACCACCAGCAACGACAGTCCCAGCAGGATCGGCGCCTGATTGCCGGACAGGCGTTCCTGCAACGACAGCCCGGTCCATTCCTGGCCAAGACCTTTCGGTCCCTGCGCCACCAGACGTTCAATCTCTGCCATGGCTTCACCGGTACTGTGCCCCGGTGACGGTTCGCCGGAAATCGCAATCGCCGGATAGCCGTTATAACGGGTCAATTGCGCCGGGCCCTGAATCCAGTTGGCCTGCACGAATGCCGACAGCGGCACCATGTGCCCGGTATTGTTGCGTACATGCATTTTCAGCAGGTCGGCCACCTGGCTGCGTTGATCGCCTTCGGCCTGCACGACAACGCGCTGCATGCGCCCCTGATTGGGAAAGTCGTTGATGTAGCTGGAACCCACAGCAGTGGACAGTACATTGCCGATGTCGGCAAACGATACGCCCAAGGCATTTGCCTGCTTGCGGTCAACGATCAATTGCACTTGCGGCGCTTCGGCCAGCGCGCTCTCACGCACGTTCATCAGTACCGGACTTTTTTCGGCAGCGGCGAGCAATTCGGTGCGCGCCTGCATCAAGGTCGCATGGCCGAGGCCGCCGCGATCCTGCAAACGGAACTCGAAACCGCTCGACGTACCGAGGCCGTCCACGGGCGGAGGCAGCACCGAGAACGCCACGGCGTCCTTGATCTGACTCAGCGCGATATTGGCGCGATCGGCAATCGAGCTGGCGGAATCATCACTGCCACGCTGCGACCAGTCCTTCAGCGTCGAAAACGCCAAGGCTGCGTTCTGGCCGCTGCCGGAGAAGCTGAAACCGAGAATCACCACACTGTCGCTGATCCCCGGCTCGCCGGCGTTGTGCGCTTCAAGCTGTTCAGCCACGGCCACCGTACGATTCTTGGTCGCGCCGGGCGGCAGTTGAATGTCGGTGATGGTGTAACCCTGATCTTCCACCGGCAGGAATGAGGAGGGCAGACGCGCGAAGCACAACCCCAACCCCACCAGAAGCACAACGTAGATCAGCAGGTAACGACCGCTGCGTTTCAGAGCATAGCCGACCCAGCCTTGATAACGATCGGTCAGGTGCTCGAAGCGACGATTGAACCAGCCGAAGAACCCGGATTTTTCGTGATGCTCGCCTTTGGCAATCGGCTTGAGCAATGTTGCGCACAATGCCGGCGTCAAGGTCAGCGCGAGGAACGCCGAGAACAGGATCGACGTGGCCATCGACAGCGAGAACTGCTGGTAAATCACCCCGACCGAGCCCTGCATGAACGCCATCGGAATGAACACCGCTACCAGCACCAGCGTGATGCCGATAATCGCGCCGGTAATCTGCGTCATCGCCTTGCGCGTGGCTTCCTTGGGCGACAGACCCTCGGTGGCCATGATCCGCTCAACGTTCTCCACCACGACGATGGCGTCGTCCACCAGAATGCCGATGGCCAGCACCATGCCGAACATGGTCAGCACGTTGATCGAGAAGCCCAGCGCCAACATGGTCGCAAACGTGCCCATCAGCGCCACCGGCACCACCAGCGTAGGGATCAGCGTGTAACGCACGTTCTGCAGAAACAGGAACATCACCGCGAACACCAGCAGCATCGCCTCGCCCAGGGTGTAAATCACTTTGGTGATCGAGACTTTGACGAACGGCGAAGTGTCGTACGGGATCTTGTATTCCACGCCCGCCGGGAAGTAGCGCGACAGCTCATCCATCTTCGCCCGCACCAGGGTCGCGGTGTTCAGCGCGTTGGCGCCGGGTGAAAGCTGCACGCCGACGGCGGTGGACGGCTTGCCATTGAGGCGCGTGCCGAACTGGTATTCCTGACTGCCGATTTCCACGCGTGCGACGTCACCGATGCGCACGGTCGAACCGTCGCGATTGGCCTTGAGCACGATGTCGGCGAATTCTTGCGGCGTCGACAACTGACCTTTCACCAGAATGGTCGCGGTGATTTCCTGGCTCGACGGATTGGGCAGATCGCCGATGCTGCCGGCGGACACTTGGGCGTTTTGCGCCACGATGGCTTCATTGATGTCGGCCGGTGTCAGGTTGAACGCGATCAGCTTCTGCGGATCGATCCAGATGCGCATGGCCCGTTCGGCGCCATACAACTGCGCCTTGCCGACACCGTCCAGACGCTTGATCTCGTTCATCACATTACGCGCCAGGTAATCACTGAGCGCCACGTCATCGAGCTTGCCATCGCTGGACGTCAGGGTGATCAGCAACAGGAAACCGGACGAAACCTTTTCGACCTGCAAACCTTGCTGATTCACTGCTTGCGGCAGGCGCGACTCGACCACTTTCAGACGGTTTTGCACGTCAACCTGCGCCAGCTCCGGGTTGGTGCCCGGTTGGAACGTGGCTTTGATCGTCGCGCTGCCGAGGCTGCTCTGCGATTCGAAGTACAGCAAATGATCGGCGCCGTTGAGCTCTTCCTCGATCAGGCTGACCACGCTTTCATCGACGGTCTGCGCCGAGGCGCCGGGATATACGGCGTAAATCTCGATTTGCGGCGGTGCGACGTCGGGGTATTGCGCCACCGGCAACTGCGGGATGGCCAGCGCACCGGCCAACAGGATGAACAACGCGACGACCCAGGCAAACACCGGGCGGTCGATAAAGAACTGCGGCATAGAAAAGCGTCCTGCTTACTGACCAGAGGTCTGGGCAAGTGGAAGAGGGGTGTCGTCGATCTGCACGGTTTCGCCGGGACGGGCGTGTTGCAGGCCTTCGATGACGATGCGGTCGCCGGGCTTGAGGCCGCCGGTGACGATCCAGCGATTGTTCTGTACCGCGCCCAGTTGCACCGGTTGTTCGGCGACGCGCATCTGCTCGTCGATGGTGAGTACCTGAGCGATGCCGGCGCTGTCACGTTGCACGGCGCGTTGTGGCACGGTAATGCCGTTCTGGATGGTGGCCTGCTCCAGACGCACGCGAATGAAACTGCCCGGCAGCAAGTCCAGATCCGGGTTGGGGAATTCGCTGCGCAGGATGATCTGGCCGGTGCCCGGGTCGACGGTGATGTCGCTGAACAGTAATTTGCCCGGCAGCGGATACAGGCTGCCATCATCCTGAATCAGCGTGGCTTTGACCTGATCCTGGCCGACTTCCTGCAACTGCCCGGAGCGGAACGCGCGGCGCAATTCGTTGAGTTCACGGGTCGACTGGGTGAGGTCGGCGTGAATCGGATTGAGCTGCTGAATCAGTGCCAGCGGCGTGGTTTCGTTCTGCCCGACCAGTGCGCCTTCGGTCACCAGTGCCCGGCCGACACGTCCAGAGATCGGCGCGGTGACGGTGGCATAACCCAGATTCAGTTTTGCCCGTTCGACGGCAGCCTTGTTGGCCGCAACGTCGGCGGCGGTTTGCCGGGCATTGGCGCGGGCGTTGTCGTAGTCCTGAGCGCTGATGGCCTTGTCGTCGATCAACTGGGCGTAGCGCTGCTCCTGCAGTTTCGCTTGAAAGGCATTCGCTTCGGCTTTGCGCAGCGCGGCTTCGGCGCTGTCGAGGTCTGCCTTGAACGGTGCCGGATCGATGCGGAACAGCACGTCACCCTTTTTCACGTCGCTGCCTTCGCGGAAGGTGCGCTGCAAGACCACACCGGCCACCCGTGCGCGTACTTCGGCAATCCGTGGCGCGGCGATGCGGCCGCTGAGTTCGCTGCTGATCGACAGGGGATGCGCTTCGATCGTCTCGATACGCACCGTGGCCGGTGGTGCCTGATCCTCGGTTTTCGAGGACGAATCACATGCGCCCAGTGTCAGCGCCATCGCGATCAGTCCGAGCCCGGCCAGCAGTTTGTTCGACATGTACAACCCCCAATATTGATGCCCGCATCCTACGGGCAGACGCCGAGATTAGCGGTGAAGCTTTGTAGGCGCTGTGTGAAATTGTGTAAGGGTTTTGCTCAGGGATGGGCGAGGGCGTATATCCTTCAGGTCTTGAATTCTTTTGTGACGGTTAAACCGCTTTCGCGAGCAAGCTCGCTCCCACATGGGTTTTGTGAACAGTGCAAAACCACTGTGGGAGCGAGCTTGCTCGCGAAAGCGGTCTGACATCCACCACAGCAATATCTGGATCACCCCATGCCCAACATCCTCCTGGTCGAAGACGACACCGCCCTCGCCGAACTGATTTCCAGCTACCTGGAGCGCAACGGTTATTCCGTCAGCGTGATCGGCCGTGGCGACCACGTACGTGAACGGGCGCGGGTCAATCCTCCGGACCTGGTGATCCTTGATCTGATGCTGCCGGGACTCGACGGCCTGCAAGTCTGCCGTTTGCTGCGTGCCGATTCGGCGACGCTGCCGATCCTGATGCTCACCGCCCGCGACGACAGCCACGATCAGGTGCTGGGTCTGGAAATGGGCGCCGACGATTACGTCACCAAACCGTGCGAGCCACGGGTCTTGCTGGCACGGGTACGCACACTGTTGCGCCGCAGCAGTCTCGGCGAACCGCTGACCGCCAATGACCGCATCCTCATGGGCAATCTGTGCATTGACCTGTCCGAGCGCACCGTGACCTGGCGCGATCAACCGGTCGAGTTGTCCAGCGGCGAATACAACTTGCTCGTGGTGCTGGCTCGCCATGCCGGCGAAGTGTTGAGCCGCGACCAGATTCTGCAGCGCCTGCGCGGTATCGAATTCAACGGCACCGACCGCTCGGTGGACGTGGCGATCTCCAAGCTGCGCCGCAAGTTCGACGACCACGCCGGCGAAGCGCGCAAGATCAAGACCGTGTGGGGCAAGGGCTATCTGTTCAGCCGTTCCGAGTGGGAATGCTGAGCTGATGTTTCGCATCCTGTTTCGCCTGTATCTGGTGACGATCGTCTCGTACAGCGCGGCGATCTATCTGGTGCCGGACCTGGTGGTCATGGCGTTCCGGGATCGCTTCGTCACCTACAACCTCGATTATTCGCGCGGCCTGCAATCGTTGATTACCCGCCAGTTTCACGCCGTGCCACATGAGCAGTGGCCGGCGCTGGCGGCGTCGATGGACAAGGATTTCCAGCCGCTGCACATCGTCCTGGCGCGGATTGACGACGCCGAGTTCACCGCGATCGAGCAGCAACGCCTGCGCCGTGGTGAAAACGTCGTACGCATTGGCGACTGGGGCTGGCGCACGCTGGCGGTGACGCCGCTGGACGACACCACCGCCGTGCAAATGGTCGTGCCGCCGGACCCGATGGACGTCAATCTGTTGTACTGGAGCATCAACGTGCTGATCGGCGCGAGCCTGCTCGCCTGTCTGCTGATGTGGTTGCGCCCGCACTGGCGTGATCTCGAACGCCTCAAAGGCACCGCCGAACGCTTCGGCAAGGGCCATTTGAGCGAGCGCACGGAAATCGCCCCGAGTTCCAACATCGGCAGCCTCGCCAATGTCTTCGACACCATGGCCGGTGATATCGAAAACCTGCTCAATCAGCAACGTGATCTGCTCAACGCCGTGTCCCATGAACTGCGTACACCGCTGACGCGTCTGGACTTCGGCCTCGCACTCGCCCTGTCCGATGACTTGCCGAGCGCCAGTCGCGAGCGCTTGCTGGGGCTGGTCGCGCACATTCGTGAGCTGGATGAGCTGGTGTTGGAGTTGCTCTCTTACAGTCGTTTGCAGAACCCGGCGCAACTGCCGGAGCAGGTCGAAGTGTCGCTGGATGAGTTCATCGACAGTATTCTGGGCAGTGTCGATGAAGAGCTTGAATCCCCAGAGATCGTTATCGACGTGTTACTGCACGGTCAGCTCGAACGCTTCTCGCTCGATCCACGCCTGACCGCGCGGGCGATCCAGAACCTGCTGCGCAACGCCATGCGCTATTGCGAGAAGCGCATTCAGATTGGCGTGCAGGTCAATGCCGAGGGCTGTGAGATCTGGGTCGATGATGACGGCATCGGTATTCCCGATGATGAGCGAGAGCGGATTTTCGAGCCGTTTTATCGACTCGATCGCAGCCGCGATAGGGCTACGGGTGGGTTTGGGCTTGGCCTGGCGATCAGCCGCCGCGCGCTGGAGGCGCAGGGCGGTACGTTGACTGTAGAGTCTTCGCCGCTGGGCGGGGCACGGTTCCGGTTGTGGTTGCCCACTACCGCATAAAATCGAACGCTGTATCTGTTATCGCGCAATATCCTTGTAGGAGCTGCGGCACGCTGCGATCTTTTGATTTTGATTTTCAAGATCAAAGTCAAAAGATCGCAGCGTGCCGCAGCTACAGGTTTGGATGTACATAGAATGTATGAACACCGGAAGTCGCTGTGAGAGCGAGCTTGCTCGCGAAAGCGCCGGATCAGTCGCCATCTTCAGCGCTGGTTGTCCGCGATTTAGAGACGGCGAAGGCCTGCAGCTTTCTTACGCTTTCAGCGGTTGTGAGCGCAGCAGTCCCGCATGTTGCTCAAGTTCTGTCGCCGAGTTACGTCCGATCAACATCCACGCATGTTCACGTTCAGTCCAATACACCACATTCATCTCATGCCGACGCTCGTGCGCCAGCGGCTGACTGCCGCTGTTCGAACGGGTCACGCACAGGGCCAATGGGCCATGCTTCGCATCCAGATAAACAATCTGTGCGATGGGCACGCCGTCGTACTCAAGCATTTGTGCCCGTTTGAATTCGGCGCCCGGCAGCTTCAACGTGGTGGGTGAAAGGTTCAGCCCAAGGCGTGCATCGACCGTACGCAGTTGCGCACGCTGGGTTACGTCGTCAGTCGGCAGATGATCGAGCGTCTGCGGCACATACAGCGCCATGTAATCGCCCACCAATGCGCGCCAATTGTTCGATTGCGCGGCATGCCAGCCGAGGAATAACCGATCAGCCAGCACACCACCGGCCAGCAGCGCGGCGGCGGCGCCACCGATGAACCAGCGACGGTTGAAGCCCGGACGCTGTGGCGACGGAATGGCATCCAGCCGCGCCTGCAAACGATCCAGCGGTGCCTGTTGCGCCAGTTCGTCATAGGCGTTCTTGTACGGCAGGTTACTGCGGCTGAGCCATTGCACGCGCAGACTGAGCAGCGGGTCTTCGGCAATGGCGTGGTCGAGTTGATTGCGATATTCGCCGTCGAGTTCGCCATCGAGGTAGGCGACCAGTTGTTCATCCGAAGGTGTGTTCATGAACGGTCTCCTTCGGTGGATTTCGGCACCGCTTGCAGCGGCGGGTACTCGGCGAGTTTCAGCCGGGCGGTGGCCAGGCGACTCATCACCGTGCCGATCGGCACTTGCAGGACCTCGGCGACTTCGCGGTAGGACAAGCCTTCGACGTAGGCCAGATATACCGTTTCGCGCTGGGTTTCCGGCAGCGCGTCGACGCGGCGAATCACTTGCGCCGCCATCACATGAGTCTGTGCGGCGTACTCGCCGTCGAACGCCAGTTGGCCGTCGGCATCGACCTGTCCCGCACCCTGACGCACGCGCCTGGCGCGCACTTCATTGAGCCAGATCGAATGCAGAATGCTCAGCAACCAGCGATCCATACGCGTGCCGGCGCTGTACTGAGTGGCGCGCTCCAGCGCCCGTACACACGTGGCCTGCACCAGATCCTCGGCCAGATGCCGATTGCGCGACAGCAACAAACCGTAGCGCCACAGTCGCGCCAGATGCTGTCCGAGTTCTGCTCTGAATGCCTGATCGTTGAAGATGATGGCGGCCCTTGTAAGTGCTCAGGTTTTCGATGAATCGTTGATGGCTTCGGCCAGGTCCTGGTATTCCTCGCAGGACGTGCCGCAAATCGATTGGATCTGCTGCAGTTGTTCCTGCGCCAGGTCGACGCGGCCCTTGATCACATAGGCCTCGCCGAGGTATTCACGTACTTGCGCGTATTGCGGATCGAGTTTCACCGATTGCAGGTAATAGCCGATGCCTTCGTCAGTGCGCCCCAGTTTGCGCGTGGCGTAACCGCGATAGTTGAGTGCCTTGGCGGTGTTTGGTTGCTTGAGCGTATCGAGCAGTGTCAGTGCTTCTTCGTAACGACCGTCCTTCGCGAGGCGATAGGCGTAATCGGTACGATCAGCGTCCGGCAACAGGCTGCTGGTTTGCAGCACGCACTTCTGCGTTTTACTGTCCCAAACCTGGCCTTTCGGGCACTCGGGCTTCTGCACCGGTGCGTCTTCATCACCATTGGCCCAGGCCAACTGGCTGGACATCGCGACCGCCAGTAACAACGGGGCGGCGAACATAACGGAACGGATAGTCATGGGCAAGGCTCCACAGAGGGTTATGTTTCAATTTGAACACCACAGCGTGAATTTTTATTCATTGCTTTATCAGTGACTGTTCAAGTTCAGCGTAAATTCAAGCGCTATGCTCGGGAGCGTCTGCCGTCGATCCGATGTTTTGTCGTAAGGAGAGTTGCCATGACCGATCACGTCCATCATTCAGCCGCTGCCGGCTACAAAACCGCTGCCGACACTTACGTCAAAGGGCGGCCGGACTATCCGCCGCAGGTCAGTGAGTGGTTGGTCGCGACGCTGGGCCTGGATGGGCACAAGACCGTGATTGATCTGGGCGCCGGCACAGGCAAGTTCACCGGGCGTCTGGTGGCGACGGGCGCACAGGTGATCGCGGTTGAGCCGGTGGCGCAAATGCTGGAAAAACTGTCTGACGCCTGGCCTCAGGTGCTGGCGGTGAGCGGCACGGCGACTGATTTGCCGTTACCCGATGCGTCTGTCGATGTGGTGGTCTGTGCGCAGGCGTTTCACTGGTTCGCCAGCACCGAGGCGCTGACGGAAATTGCTCGTGTGCTCAGACCCGGGGGCAAACTAGGCCTGATCTGGAACCTGCGCGACACCCAAGTCAGCTGGGTGCCCAAGCTCGATGCGATCGTCAACGCACTCGAAGGTGACACACCGCGCTATTACACCGGCGCCTGGCGCGAGGCCTTTCCGCACCCGGCGTTCGCACCATTGCAGGTCGAGCGGTTTCATCATGGTCATACCGGATCGCCGGAAGACGTGATCTTCAACCGCGTGCGCTCGACCAGTTTCATCGCCGCGCTGCCGGAGGGGCAGCGGGCGACGGTCGATGAGCAGATACGTGCATTGATTGCCGCAGAGCCGGCGCTGCGTGGCAGGGATGTGGTGACGGTGCCTTACGAAACCGCCGCGTTCGTCGCCGTAAAAAAGCCCTGAATCCCACGACATTCCATTGTAGGGTTTTCAGGTGTTCATAGTATCTGGCTGCGCTTTTCCACCGCCTTCCGGCGCTCACGAACCCCACGCACCACCAGATACAACAACGGCCCGATCGACACAAAAACCGCCGTCAACAACAAATAAGGCAGCACCGACCAAACCGACTGCCCACACGACCGCGCATCCTTGACCATCCACACGCCCGCCAGTGTGGCCAGCAGATACAGATCAATCACCACCTGCGCAGTATCGGGTCGCGACATCAGGCTGATGCCAAAGTCGATCAACGACTGTTCAGCCTGGAGCATCACCGAAACGGTATAACCGCTAAACGCGAGCAAAGCCGTGAGGGGCAGGGCGATAGACATCATGCAAGCCTTCCATGGTGTGATGAGAGAGTCGCCAGACTAACGTCACCACGCAAAATTGGCCATTGACTTGCCAGTAGCGCGCAGGCTAATTTCCAGCCCATGACTTCGACTGTATCGCGTTGCCAGCCAATTATTATTACCGCCATTCCTCATTTGGCGGGCTAGCTCACGACTGCAGCACCCAACCCGCCCTAGAGGCGGGTTTTTACTTTCTGTCTCCGGGGTTTTTGAAATGTGGCTCATGTAGGAGCTGCCGAAGGCTCGGGGCCGCGATCGGACGATCTTTTGACTTTGATTTTTCTAAAACAAAATCAAAAGATCGCAGCCTCCGGCAGCTCCTACAGGGACCGTGTGAATTCTGCCAAGGAGATGTTCATGAGTTACACATACGACCAACAAACCCTGCTCGAGCACTACGTGAAAAAGATCCTCGCCGCGCCGGTCTACGACCTCGCGGTGCGCACGCCTTTGCAAGCGGCGCCGGCGCTATCGGAGGCGCTGGGCAACCGGATTCTGCTCAAGCGCGAAGACCTGCAACCGACGTTCTCCTTCAAGATCCGTGGTGCCTACAACAAACTGGTGCAATTGAGCGACGAACAGAAGGCGCGCGGGGTGATCACCGCATCGGCCGGCAACCACGCGCAAGGCGTCGCGCTGGCAGCACGCGAATTGGGGATCGCGGCGACCATCGTCATGCCGGCGACAACGCCAGAATTGAAAGTGCTGGGTGTGCGCAGTCGTGGCGCTGAAGCGTTGCTCCACGGCGAGAGTTTCCCATTCGCGCTGGCCCATGCGCTGCAACTGGCGGAACAAACCGGGCGCACCTTCGTGTCTCCGTTCGATGACCCGGAGGTAATCGCCGGGCAGGGCACCGTGGCGATGGAAATCCTCCGCCAGCATCAAGGCACATTGGATGCGATTTTTATCCCGGTGGGCGGTGGCGGTCTGATCGCCGGCATCGCAGCCTACGTCAAATACCTGCGCCCGGAAGTGCGGATCATCGGCGTCGAATCCGAACACTCCGCGTGCCTGAAGGCCGCGCTCGAAGCGGATCAGCGCGTCGTACTGCCCAATGTCGGGACGTTCGCCGATGGCGTGGCAGTAGCGCAGATCGGCGCGTTCGGATTTGAGGTTTGCCGATTCTGCGTTGACGAAGTGATCACCGTCAGCAACGATGACCTCTGCGCGGCAATCAAGAATATCTACGACGATACCCGCTCGATCACCGAACCTTCCGGCGCCCTGGCCGTGGCCGGGATCAAGCAATACGTGGCGCGAACCAGGGTGCGCGAGCAGACATTCGTGGCGATCGACTCGGGCGCCAATATCAACTTCGACAGCCTGCGCCACGTTGCCGAGCGCGCCGCCGTGTGTGGTGTCTTGGTGTGACGCGGCGTGCAGCAGGTGGGGGCGCAGACATTTGCATTCGCTGAGCATCAGCTGATGCAGTGCCTGGCGTAGCCCCCAACTACCTGCGTATAGGGTTATAAGACTCGGATAATATTCTTGGTCAAATTGAAGTGGCCGTTCGTGACGTGTACTTCCTTGTCCTGATACTCGCCTGTGAAGGAAAGGGTTCCCGAAAGCGTTCCCTTGAGGCGTCTTTTCCCGGGTGGAGGTATAGCCTCAAGTGTGACTTCTCCCGAGATTGACAAATATCCCTCCACATTGCCGTCCCTACGAGCGACAGCATAGGCTGCCCAAACATCCTTCTCGTCCTCGCCCAGCGTATAAGTGCCAGGTTTTGCGAGTTCTCTTACGAAAATGCTCAGGTGTACTTCCACGGGATTGAATGGATCAATCCTGATGTAATGAGTACCGAAGCCTTGCCAATACGGGCCTATGCCTACCTGAAACCGGGAAAATAGTTCCATAGTGGTTGCCCTGAACAGCGGACTCTCGCCCCGATTGACGTCGGCGGAGAATGCGTTGGCCAGGGTTGTTTTGGTTCTGCTCTTGGTTTTAGCCATTGCAGTTGCTCCTGATGTTTGCGCAATGAAGGAATTAACTCCCGTTGGCTGTTGACGCTACTGCATCAGGACTCGCGGCGTAACTGTCAGAGTTGACAGGTAAAGCGGGGTTGACAATCGGGATTGTTCAAGTTTCAGGGAAAAACTCTGCTCACTACTGCATCAAGGGGCGCAGGAAGCTGCGCTCGTAGCTGACGATAAACTTCTTCTCGACCAGGCTGGCCACCAGTGCGGTGCTTTCCGAATCGGTCAGCGCGATGTGCCGATAGCTTTCGTAATCCGCCAGCGACGGAAAACTGAACAGGCAATAAGCGATATTGTTCGCGCCCTCGGAAGGCAGGAAATAGCCATGATGGGTACCGCCCAAGCGTTCGACGATGCCGAGCCAGGCCTTGGCGTAGGCCTCGAACTCAGGCAATTGGTAGGGATCAATGACATATCGGACGTGGCAGGTAATCAAACGACGCACTCCTTATTCGGGTTATTCCTGCAGGGCTGTACCGACTTTGTCCGACGCCGACCAGATGCGATATCGCACTTCGACGTCAGACGGCGCATACACCACGACCGGCAACTTGCTGTTGTAACGCAGCATGAAACCGTCACCAACGACCGGCACGAATGCGCGCTTCTTCTGGCTGCCGGGCGGGCAGGCCATCATCGTGCTCATCGGCCCAATGACTTTTTCCAGGCGATAGAACGGATAACCCCAGCCTTCAAGATTCTTCTCATCGAGAACGCCGCCCAAACGCTGGCGGTTGCAGTCCACTTCAAGCGTTTTGCCAGCGAGAATTTCCACCTGGAAGTTCTCTTCCTGCTCCTGCTTGGGCAAGTGAATGACCTGGCGGGTGAACCCGGCTTCAGCCTTTGGGAACGGCGCGACGTCTTCAAGTTTGGCGGCGTGGGCGAGGGTGGACAGGCTGGCGATGAACAGCCCGGTGGTCGCGTAAACGCGGAAAGAACCCATGGAAGCCTCCGTGCGGGTGTAGGGTGGATGACGGGCATTCTTACCGTCATGGGCCGTGATTGCAAACCAGCGTCGAGTTGCAAATTGCAGTACCCGCCGAGGCCATTCTTGCAATTTGCAAGTAGCCAAATACTGGCACCGCCGCCAAGTGCCTGATTTCATGAGGATGAAAATGAACCGATGAAAGGCACGCTTTATGCGTCTTTTCAGTGCGGCGCACCGGCCTTGGGCGCCTACACTCCAATGGGCATTTCGCAGTACCACCGCTTGTCGCACCAGGGAAACAGCGGGGACACACCCGTGCAGGGGCAGCAACGGTCAGCGTGAATACTTGATTGGCATCTCACAGTAAGGAGAGGGTTTCGCCATGTTTCTGTCTGCCTTGGAACTACGCAATATCATTGAAAGCAGTTTTCTGCCGAAACGCTGCCAGTGCACGCTGTCGCCGGACTTGTCGATGACCGTCAAGGTTTTCGGCGATCACCAGACCGATCAGGTCGATCTGCTGGTCAGTGGCATCGACGCCAGCCACCTCAATGGCTGTCGTGAAATCAACGAACTGATCGCAGGGCTGCGCTCGGATCTGAACCAGCAAACTGTGCAACATCACTACAGCCCACGCTCCAGAGTCGTTTAACGCACCGTTTCACCCAGTTCGACCGTCACGCGCCGGGCCTGCACAAAGCCAAGGCCCAGCGCGAACTCGACCAGCACCGCGAGCAAAATCCCGGGGCCGGCATGACCGTTCAGCCATTCCGCAAAACCCAGCACCGCCAAACCAAAACAACCGACGATAAACCCGTTGCTCAGCGCATTGCGCCCCAGCGACGGCGGTGCGTTGCGCACCAGATAAAACATCACCCCCAACGCCGCAAACAGCACCGCACTGCGCCGCGCGACAAATCCTGCTGCTTCGGAATACTCGATGCTCCAGATCGCCAGCAGCCTTTCCGGGAAAACGCCCCAAGCCAACGCCAGCAAAAAACACAACGAACACGTGAAGCCCGACAACGAGCGAAACGACAACTGCATGGCGAATCCTTGCGGCAGTGAGGAGGGCTCCGAGCATAACCGCCGAAACTCCCCACGCCTACCGCAAACCCGCAAATCAGACGTTTCTGTCAGTTCTGGAAGTTGCACGCGTCAGACAATTTCCGGTAGCTGATCTCCTCGGGCTTACCGGCATTGTCGATGTACTTCATATCGGCCGTAACCACTTTGCACAGTTGCGTTGGCGGCTCGGTCAACGACACCACTTTGGCCACATGCAGCGGCATGCCGTATTCATACGGCACGGCTTTGGACGTGGCAAAGGTGTCATTGGCCTGGGCCAGCCCGGCGAACGCGGTGCAGGCGAGGGCGGCAGTGAGCAATAAAGGACGAATGTTCATGAATGGACTCCCGAGTGGCGGTTCTAGAGTTCGGCGTGAGGCACCCGAACCTGCCGCACTGGGCAACAGCCAGAATGGCTGAGGGCGTGCGGTTCAGTAGAGTTTTTGACCACGGCGTTAAGGGATGGTTAACCGAGCTGAACGCCGGCTGTCAGGGAGTGCGGCGGTTTTCTCATGAAGGTTTGGCGAATTCCTACAAAGGCTGGTGCCTTGTCTGCTTTCGGCGGCTGGAGCGGGGCGGGTATTGTCGGTTGCCGCTGCAAAATCAGTGGTTCGGGTTTGGTCACCCGGGAATAATCGATTGCATATGTGCCATCATTTGCACCGCGGAGTTCTTTGACCGTGAAGTGCATAGCTGTGGCGGCCGTGTGCAGGACGCCTTCGGGCGAGCTGAGTTGATTGTTCTCGGTTGACCAAGCCTGTACACGGTCCGCCTCCCATCGTTTGGTCACGGTGTCGGCGGTTACTTTTGAAACAATCGAGTTATCAATATGCCAATAATCAAACTGCTACAAAACCGCTATCTCCCCCTCAGCAGCAATGTCACCGAAACCCCGACACTGCTCATCGACACCCAAGCAAACCCGAAAGACATCCTCGAAGCTGCCGTCCAGCGCATCCGCGCCGCCGCCGACCTGCTCGAAACACTGCATTGCCTATGCTTCAAGCACGCCGACGTGCAAGACATTCCACATATCACCCATGCGCTTTACCTGCTGACACAGGATGGCAATGACTTGCTCCAGGTCGCGCAGCAGCAGATGTTGAACTGGAAAGCGCCTGCCTGAGTTCACTCCTCAAAAAAGCCTGCCGTCGAAAGAGGGCAGGTTGAGTGGTTTAGCGATGGATTCGAAAAACTCATTGTGATTACAGGCTGCGAGCGTATTCGACCAGATCCTTGGGGTAGACCATGTGATCGATTTTGCTGTCGTCTATACCGTATAGAAATGCAATTGCTCCAGCCTCTATAGCCCAGTAACCGACGTAGTTTCCATTTTCTCCCTGCAGATGTAAGTCGTGCCATGGGGCTTGTTCAAATGCTGAATACCATTGGCAGCAGTATTGCTCTAGGCGCGAGGATGCTTCCTCTTTGCTGTCTGCGTAGATGGCCTGAACTAAAGGGGTATAGATATCGTGAAACCATTGGTCCACATCTTTTCTGTCGGGTAATAATTTAATTAGCAGGTCTTCAAATAAAGTATCACTGCCGACATAGCCCGCATCGTCCATTAGTTTTACAAAGCGCTTAAGAAGGTCGATACGATGCAGTAACACACAGAAGCCTATAACTTGTACGCACTCTTCATATAGGTAGGGCCAGTCATCAATTGCGAGTGGTGATATTTCATGAGTGTTTTCGAATATCGCAAGTTTTGCTTGTCTGGTCTCGTACTTGTCAATCAAGTCACTTAAGAGGGAAGGTAATGAAGTGATCTCTTCGCCCGCAGTATAAGCCGCCAAAAGCCGGTCAAGCGCGAGTTTTTGCAAATGCCGAGAGCGAAGTGCTGCCTCTTCCTCAGGGGAGTCTGACTCAAAGGTATTTGTTTTCAAGAAATCTATAACTTTGTCGTGCTCTCTCAGGAAGTTATTATAATGAGTCTCGCTGAAGAATTTTTGTCTCTTTTTCACGTCTCTACACCTCCGCTTGCTTTAGTCGACTTGCGCCGGCGTAAACCAATTTCCTGTCGTTGGCACAGGGTAGGCCAGCATCTAAACAAGCGCCCCTAGCTTAGTAGAAAGTTGATGGTTTCTGGCATATTCGACCAAATCCTTAGGGTAGATCATATGGTCTATTTTGCTGTCATCGATGCCGTATAAGTAAGCAATAGCACCGGCTTCGAAAGCCCAATATCCAACGTAACTGCCTTCCTCGCCATCTTGGTGTGTGTCATGCCATGGCGCCTGCTCAAAGGCGGAATACCAGGTTTCGCAGTAATTGCTTAGAAATCTGGAAGCCTCTGTACTATCTTCAGCGTAAATGGCCTGTATCAGCGGCGTGGAGACATCGTGATACCACTGATCGATATCCGCCCGCTCAGGTAACACCTTGATCAATAAGTCCTCATACAGAGTATCCGTATGGGCATATCCTGCACTATCGATTAAAAAGACAAAGCGTTTTAGCAAGTCAGTGCGATGCAACAAGATGCACAGGCTTATGACTTGCAGGCATTCTTCATATTCATCTGGCCAGTCATCAATAATCAGAGGAGTGATGTTAGGTATCTGCTCATAAGTGGCCTGATATTTCTGGAGTTCTTCATAGCTGGCAATCAGCGTTTCCAGAGGCTGCATCAGACTTTGTATGTCTTTTCCAGCAGTGTAAAGCATAAAGACATGCTCCAAATGGAGGTTTTTAAAGTTCCTGGCTCGTAGAGACTTCTCTTGTTCAGGAGAGTCTGCGGTGAATAGTTTGTCCTTCCAGAATTCAAATTCTTCGTCGTAGTTTGTCAGGAAGTTTTCGTAACGTAATTCAGTAAGATATTTCTGCCGTATTTTCAAGTGTCATGTCCGTGACGAATATCGTAGTTTAGATTTAAGGCTTTTTGGCTTGCGATCTCGCGTACCCGACGAGATCCTTGGGGTAGACCATGTGATCGATTTTGCTGTCGTCAATGCCATACAGAAAGGCGATAGCTCCAGCCTCGATAGCCCAATAGCCTACATAGCTACCGTCCTCTCCTTGATGATGTGTGTCGTGCCAAGGAGCATGCTCGAAAGCTGCATACCACTCACGGCAATACCGTTCAAGATGAGCAGAGGCATCTTCCGCTGTTTTCGAATAAATCGCCTGGACCAGCGGTGAGTACACGTCGTGATACCACTGATCTATATCGTGTCTGCCAGGTAAAATTTTGCAAAGCAAATCTTCATAGAGTGTATCGGTGCCTTCGTAGCCGGCATTATCGATCAAAGTTACAAAACGCTTAAGCAGATCTGTGCGATGTAATAGGATGCAAAGCCCTATGACTTGAACGCATTCTTCATATTGATAGGGGTAATCACTAATTGCTAATGGTGATATGTCAGGGCTCTTTTCGTTTTGTGCCAATTTTCGTTGCCACTCTTCATACTTGGAAACTAGATCTTCAAGTAACGGAATGAGCGAGGGGACTGCTTCTCCTGCTGTGTAAGTCGCTAAAAGCTTATCCAGAGAGAGTCTTTGAAAAAATCTAGAGCGAAGCATTTCTTCTTCTTCTTCTTCTTCTTCGGAAGAATCTGATTTAAATGTTTTAGTGCGGTAAAAATCTACAGCATCGTCATATGCCTTCAGGAAGATGCTGTAATGATTTTCGCTATAAAAAAGCTTTCTTTTCATTAGGGTTAGTTCGAAGGGGGATCGGTTTGGTCGAACCGTGCATACCAACGAATGGTGCTTTCTTCTTCAAAACAGTTTTCATGCTGAGAATATGTATGCAGTTGACTAGGTGTTGGTATGCGCAACGGTTTAAAAACGCGATTTACCGCTACATACACTGCCGGTAATGGCTCATCGATGGGGCCTAGATCCGGTAGTTCGCCGGCACGAATCACCAAGCCGTATTGGTATTTCAGAATTTCTACATCATTGCGACCGCTAAACGATTGACTTATAGCATCTATGCCGCCCAGTCGTTCCGCGAATCGATTGCCGATAACGCTATACCAATTGATTCCTTTAATATGGTCGAGAAGCTCTCGTTTGAAATTGGTCACTAAGGAGTCAACTTCGAGCCCCGTGTAACGCTGAGCTAGTTGGAATTCCATGGGCATATAGCTATCGAAATCGAAGGGCAAAATACTCGAAAGCCCGCCATATCCATGTTCCGCTTTAACTTGGTCGGCCAAGTAACCTATCCAGTCTCGATAACGGGTAGCCCCATCGGGTTCTTTCAAGATGCTCCATGGCAGCGTCATCTTCAGAAATGAGCGTTTTTTATCACCATGTACTTCAAAAGAATTTAACGCAGATAGACTATATTCGCCGGCCTCATTGGCTGTAGCGGCACTGCTGATATGCCACTCGTATTGTTCGTTTGGGGGCGTCTTGAGGATTTTTGAAGTTTTTTTATCGAAACTCGCATCAGTTAGTTTTTTGTAGCGGTGATCAAACTGTCCTTTCAGGTGCTGACCAAATTCTTCCTTGAAACGCGCGAAACACTGCATGACAGCCTGCTTGCACTGCAACGTGTAACCGTCCTTGAAGTACAAGGTAACGATCAAGCCGAGTCTTACCACCGAGGTTCCGTCCGGTAACTCGAACGATAAATCTGGAGCATTTTCTGAAAGCTTCTGGAGTTTATTCATTTTCTGAGCACAGTTGATAATTTCTGGCGTATTCGACCAAGTCCATTGGATAAACCATGTGATCGATTTTGCTGTCATCTATCCCATATAAAAATGCGATAGCTCCTGCCTCGAACGCCCAGTATCCAACATAGCTTCCTTCGTCACCCTGCAGATGAGAGTCGTGCCAAGGCGCTTGTTTAAATGCCGGGTACCATTCTTTGCAATATTTCGCCAACAGATCAGATGCTTCATCTTTTTCATCTGCGTAGATGGCCTGGAGAAGAGGCGTATAAACTTCGTGGTACCAGTCGTCAATGTCTTCTCTGTCGGGGAGTACTTTGCATAGAAGATCCTCATACAAAGCATCTTGACCATTGTAGCCTGCTTTATCAAAGAGTTCGACGAATCGTTTTAATAGATCTGTGCGGCGCAGCAGTATGCATAAGCTAATTACTTGAATACACTCTTCGTACTCATCTAGCCAGTCGTCAATGGCAAGAGGGGATATATCTACTATATTTTCAGATAGAGATAGTTTTTTCTGGCGGTTCTCATAGTGTGTAATGAGCTCTTTGAGAAGCGGTACTAACGAGGTTGTTTCTAATCCGGCGGTGTACGAGATGAACAGTTTCTTTAAGGCTACGTTTTTGAAATGCGTAGCTCTTAATGAGGCTTCTTGCTCTGGAGTGTCTGACTCGAATGTATTGTTTGCCCAGAACTCTTTGGTTTCGTCGCTGTAGGCAAGAAAGTCGATATATCTGGCCTTGGTTAAAAGTTCTTGTCTTCTGTTCATAACAGAGTTTTTACTCAAGGGTGATGTGATGGTGGTGCTGTTTCTTAGTAAAACGCTTTTTTGTTTAATGCAGATAGTTTGACTTGCGCTTCATGAGGGAGTGCGAAGTGGTTTTGATAGTGCGTCCAAGTACATTTATTTCCCGTTCTTGCACGCTTCGCTCAGCGCTCAAAGGTTAGCGCCGAGCGAAGGGTAGAGCTGCTTATTCTTCGCCTGACCAATACCAAATAGTATCTCCCCAGGTGGATTCTTCATACTTCGGCATGATTTCACCTTGTAGGAAATGGCGACGAGAATCCGCTTCAGCCGGAGTAAACCAGTAGCCTGTTTTGCTGCATGGCTGACCGGAATCAATGCGTCCAATCTGAGCCTTATCGGAAGGTTCATGGTTTCTTGCGTATTCAACCAAGTCCTTCGGGTAAACCATATGGTCTACGTCTTGGTCATCAATGCCATACAGAAACGCCGCAGCTCCAGCTTCCAGAGCCCAATAACCACAGTAACTTCCTTCGTCACCTTGTTTGTGCGAATCATGCCATGGGGCTTGTTTGAATGCTGGATACCAATTTTCGCAGTATTTTTTTAATAAATTTGAAGCTTCATCTTTATCTTCTTCGTAGATGGCAAGGACGAGGGGGGTGTAGACGTCGTGGTACCAACGGTCAACATCGTATCGATCGGGTAGAAGCTTGCAAAGAAGGTCTTCGTACAGCGTATCGTCGCCGGCGTACCCTGCAGGATCAATGAGTGCAACAAATCGTTTTAGTAAATCGGTACGATGGAGAAGTATGCATAAACTAAACACCTGGACGCATTCTTCGTACTGATCTAGCCAATCATCAATGGTTAACGGTGTTATATTCGGGATGCCTTCATAGATAGCCAGTTTTTCTTGAAGTGTTTCGTAGCTGTCGACAAGACTCTCCACCAATGGGATTAGAGTATCTATTTCGTTTCCGGCTGTGTAACGGATAAGTATTTCTTTGAGTATTAATTTTTGGAAGTGACGAGCTCTCAGAGACTTTTCTTGGCTTTCGGATTCTGCCTGAAAAGTATTTTCTTCGAAGAAAACTGTTGTTTTTTCCTTGTTTTTAAAGAAGTTGCTGTAGCGTGCCTCGCTCAAAAACTGCTGCCGTCTATTCATGTTATTTCTCTTTCTTGAGGGAGTCTAGGTTGCCGTACTTTTTGGTTAGTGATTCTTTCTTCTTATTTACGGCTTCTTTTACTTTGTTCTCTTTGTAGTGGATGGCTTCGTGCTCCAAATGCGTTTCTGGCCCAGTACTTTCCTTGCGCGCTTTGGCATGATCGCGAGGGCCCTTTAGAACGCTATAGAGAGGCGTAAAAAATATGTGCCGGCTGAATGAGTTGAGAACTAGTGATGAAAGTCCTTCAGTGACTGATTTATCTATATTTTGGTGAATCCATTCGATACTCATCTGTACCAGTACAACTTTCCCGGTCTTTTCAGTTGGCTGATTTGATGCTGCGTCTTTCGTGGTGTCTGCTTTTGCTTTTGCTTTGTCTTTTGGTGGGCTGTCGGTGCTTGTCTTTTTGTTGGTGTTGCTCGCATGTCTGGATGGTTTCCCAGATCTACTATTATTCTTTTTACTTGGCTGGGTTTTTTCTGGGGTATGGGTTTGCGGTTCTTGCTCTGATTTATCTATTGGTTCGAGAATTTCTTCGAGCTTGATGTCGCCAGATACACCAAGTTTGGAAATGATGCTCGGTTTTCGCTGTTCTTTTTGAGGGCCAGAGGCTAAAGGCGTGTTTGTTTCTTTTGCCTTCTTGTCCTGCTTTGCCTTCGCATCGTGTTGCTTTTGTATAAATTTCGGTGTGTCTTCATCTCTGCTTGCTTTAGCTTCGACAATTGCAAACTTTTTTTGCTCGTTAGTGGCAGGATTCGCGCGCCATACCGCGTCGATCCCTGTGCCGTTTGCGCCATCATCTAACTTATATAATGCGTGCCAAGTTTTAGGGTTGCCGCCCATGGAAAGCTTTCCAAGTCTATTTTCGTCCGGGTTCCCATTTGGCCAAGTTCCTTGGGCTCCTTTATCGTGACCATCCCAGTCTTTGCCCCAACCTAAAGTTTCCGCGCAATAATAATCCGCGATATGCTCACCACTCACTCCAAGCGCATCATTGGCAATGTGATACATCGAGGTGGCAGCGCTTTGTTGATCAATTTTGTTGGAGTGAGTACCAGCCGCCCCATCTGTGCCATTAGTAGCTACGGTCGCGTCTTTACCAGCGGGTTTTTTTCCCTTCGCAGGGCTTGAACTAGCCGCCATGGCAGAGCTGTTACGCTGCATGCCTTTCCATTTCACTAAACGTCTTTCAACAATGCCGAGCATTTCCGGCATATTGTCACGGGCAGTAGCCAGAACGGTAACTACGGCCGATTGTGCCCAATTTGGTAAGCTCTGGAAAGTTGAAGATCCTTTCACTGCACTGATGATGGAATCAAGTTCAGTGCTTAATTTTGAAGCGTTGAAAACTTGCTTGAGCAGTTCTTCGGGACTGGTTTTAATACCGCACTCCTGAAGTACGAAGCGAAGCAAGTCAAACAATACCGGTGCGAATCTCTGCGGATCTCTATTGACGATGCGCATGCTTTTCTTCAGTCCATCGCCAGGGCCCGGTATCCATCCGATAACAGCCATCAGCAGATCGAACTTCGCATCCTCCTTACCTTCGGCGGATTCGGCGTTGTACAGAGTGATAGAAGATTCAACAGTATCGTATGCGTCGATAGCTTGCCCGAGGAAGGGGACTGCGCCCATTGCGATACTTTTGGCCAACTCGACGGCAGCCTCTTTATAAGCCGCTTTACGATCCGTTTCTTCCGCGACATCGGTAGTTTGTACTGCTTGGCTCATGCCAGCCTCCCTGCGGCTTTCTCAACCATTGCCTGTAAATCAATCTTATCTGGGTCGTAGCCTAATTTGCGTAAGTCGTTGTTGATGTTCTCATCAGAGTTTTCTACGATTTTGATTGGTTCTCGATTGAATGGGCGAGGATCTTCACCGTAATAGACCTTCGCGGGACCTTTTGGTACGTCTTCTAGTCTTGCGAACCCTTTGTCATCCAATAAACCTTCACGGGTCGAACCGTCGGCAAAATCAACGCGATAGGACGCGCCCGGCACCGGTTCCAGATTGTCGTAGTGCAAATTCAACTCCAGCCACGTCGGGTTGGCCTTGGCTTTTTCCATCAGCCTTCCGGCAACGTCTGCCGCTGCCAACCCCGGAATCAACGGCACCAAAATCCCGATCCCGGTGCCCACACCAGGTGCGCCGCCGGTATTGACCTTCACTTCTGCGCCGCTGATGGTCACGCCGCCGGCGTCGACCTTCACGAAACTGCCGCCAGCCTTGGCGGTGAGTTCCATGCCGGCGTCTACCACGACCTTGTCGCCAGCGTGGTAGTGGATTTCGCTGCCGGCTTCGACGAATTGAGCGGTGCCGATTTTTACGTGCTGGGTCACGCCGACGGTCAGGTGCTCGTCGGCGCGCATTTCGCTGATGCGGTCCAGATGGGTGATGCGGTGTTCTTCAACCTTGAATTCGCTCAGCGTGTTGGCTTCGACGGTGTCGTGCCGTTCGTTGCCGACGCGGATTTTCTGGTCGTGCTCGATGTTTTCGTCCCAGTCGCGTTGGGCGTGGATGTAGATTTGCTCGACGCCTTTCTTGTCTTCGATGCGGAACTCGTTGTAGCCCTTGCCGCCCGGTGAGCTCAGTGTTTTGAAGGTGCTGCGGGTCTTGTTTGCCGGCAGGTCGTAGGGGACGACGTTTTCCTTGTGGTACAGGCAGCCGGTGACCAGTGGCTGGTCGGGATCGCCTTCGAGGAAAGTGACGAGGACTTCCATGCCGATGCGCGGGATGGCGATGCCGCCGTACGCGGCGCCGGCCCAGCCGCTGGCGACGCGCATCCAGCAGGTGGTTTT
>NZ_JBITSX010000042.1:0-12490 GCF_044541255.1 Pseudomonas sp. NPDC085632
GGCGATGAGGACTTGAACCAGAAGTTCATGCTCATGGACGACTTCGGCAAGTACCTGGACAAACAGCGGCGCAAACGTCGCGAGTACATTTATTGTGGCTCGCTGTACGTGGCGCAGCAGAAACTCGACATCAAAAACTGGCGCGACAGCCAGCAATCCCCGGGCTTCCTGGCGCCAGAACGCGCCTGGATGGACGAGATTGTCGGCAACATGGGCTATGTTGATGCATTGCGCGAAGTCAGCCGTGAAGGCGACCAGTACAGCTGGTGGCCGGATAACGAGCAGGCCGAGATGCTCAATCTGGGCTGGCGCTTCGATTACCAGATCCTGACCCCAGGCCTGCGACGCTTCGTACGTAGCGCACGTCTGCCACGTCAGCCGCGGTTCTCGCAGCACGCACCGCTGATCGTCGACTACGACTGGACGCTGACCATCTAAGCGTCGCTTTGCAGTACAAAAAATGCCCGTATCGCAAGATACGGGCATTTTTTATATGTCACGTCCAGACAGACTCGAATTCAGACTGCCGCAAAGAACGGCAAAGCCAGATACAGCTTGATCACGATGACATTGATAATGTCGATGAAGAACGCTCCGACCATCGGCACCACCAGAAACGCGATCTGCGAGGGTCCGTAGCGCTGCGTCACGGCCTGCATATTGGCAATGGCAGTCGGCGTGGCACCAAGACCAAAACCGCAGTGCCCAGCCGCCAGCACGGCCGCGTCGTAGTTGCGCCCCATCATCCGGAATGTCACGAAAATCGCGAACAACGCCATGACCAGCGCCTGTACAGCCAGAATGATGAAAATTGGCAACGCCAGTGCGGCCAGATCCCACAACTTGAGCGACATCAGGGCAATCGCCAGAAACAGCGACAAGCTGACATTGCCCAGCACCGACACTTCACGCTCGAACACCTGATACAGGCCCAGCGCCGAGAGCCCGTTGCGCAATACCACGCCCACAAACAGGACACAAACAAACGTCGGCAACTCGAATGCGGTCCCCTGCAGCAGGCCGTTCAACAGATTGCCCGCCAGCAAACTGACCGCGATCAGGGCGAGTGTTTCTATAAACGAAAACGGGGTAATCGAGCGTTCTTTGTTTGGTTGCTCGAAGCCTTTCGGCAACCGCGGCGGCGCATCCGGACTCTGACAACCGGGCACCTGCACTCGCTTGATGAGCAAACGCGCGACCGGCCCGCCAATCAAACCACCCAGTACCAGACCAAACGTCGCGGAGGCCATCGCCAGTTCCGAGGCAGACTCCAGACCATACTTCTCGTTGAATACCGTGCCCCACGCAGCACCGGTGCCATGACCGCCCGCCAGGGTGATCGAGCCGGTCAGCAACCCCATCAACGGATCGAGCCCGAGCATTTTTGCCAAGCCGATACCCATCGCATTCTGCACCACCAACAGGCCGGTGACCGCCAGCAGAAATATCCCGACGATGCGCCCGCCTTTCTTCAAGCTGGCAAAATCTGCGCTCAGACCAATGGTGGCAAAAAAGGCCAACATCAATGGTGTCTGCAGGGAAGTATCGAAACGAATTTCAATATCGAACGTCCGCAGCAGCAACAAGAGCAAGGCAACTACCAAGCCACCCGCGACAGGTTCGGGAATATTGTAACTGCGCATGAAACCTACACGCATAACGAGCCCACGCCCCAGAAGAAGTACTAAGGAGGCGGCCACAAGTGTTCCGTAAAAATCGAGCTGAATCATTGGGATTATTCTTGGCTATATATTCAGAGGCGAGCTATTTACCTGCACGCGCCTCATGAACCGGCTGATTGTCTCAACACTGATTACTCGGAAATTCAATAGCCTTCGATGGCTTGAATATATCTTAATATTTCAGGAGAAATATTATCCGAGCAACTTTAACAATCGTCGCCTTTGATTCCAAGACCATGAATCCGAACTAAGCCGATGCAGTTGTGACTAAAAGTGTATATACAGAAAGAGTATCGACCGATCATCGCGATCAGATTATTCCTACCCATAATAGCGATTAATTTTGTTGCATTAGTAAAATGCCCTGACAGGTCAGGGCATTTGTTTTAAAACTTTTCGAGCGTCTTATTTGATCAGCCGCCAGGTAAACGGATATCGGTAAGGAAAACCTTCATTGGCCTTCACACCGGCGATGATCGTCAAAACCAGCGCGCCGATAGCCAGTATGCCCAACAGAAAGAACCCGATGATCAACACCATCAGCAGGAAACAGATCAACGAGGCGATGGCGACGGTGATCTGAAAATTCAGCGCCTCTTTACCTTGAGCATCAATGAACGGATCCGTCTCGCGCTTCATCTGCCAGAGGATCAATGGTCCGATCAGATTGCCGAACGGAATCCAGATCCCCAGCAAGGCGGACAAGTGACAAAACATCGCCCACTGGCGAACCTCCTGGCTCGGCTTGGGCAGCAACTCTTCCTCGTCACTCATCGCGTCCTCCTTGCGGTTATGAACCTGCTCAGTCGGCCAGTGCAGCCTTTTGCAGTTCGAAGATTTCGTTCATGCCTTGCTTGGCCAGTTCCAGCATGGCGTTGAGGTCTTCAGGCTGGAACGGCGCGCCTTCGGCCGTGCCCTGCACTTCGATGAAACCACCGGTGCTGGTCATCACCACATTGAGGTCAGTCTCGGCAGCGGAATCTTCAAGATAGTCCAGATCCAGCACGGCCTCGCCCTGATACATGCCGACCGATACCGCACCGATCATTTGCTTGAGCGGATCGCCGCCCTTCAGGCCGCCACGCTTCTTGATCACTTTCAACGCATCAACCAGTGCAACCATGGCGCCAGTGATGGAAGCGGTGCGCGTGCCACCGTCAGCCTGGATCACGTCGCAGTCGACGTACAGGGTCACGTCGCCCAGCTTGGACATGTCCAGTGCAGCGCGCAGGGAACGGCCGATCAGACGCTGGATTTCCAGAGTGCGACCGCCCTGCTTGCCACGGCTCGCTTCACGCTGGTTACGCTCACCGGTGGCACGCGGTAGCATGCCGTACTCGGCAGTCAACCAACCCTGACCCTGGCCTTTAAGGAAGCGCGGCACGCCGTTTTCGACGCTGACGGTGCAGATGACTTTGGTATCACCGAACTCGACCAGTACGGATCCCTCGGCGTGTTTGGTGTAGTTGCGGGTAATGCGGATCGAGCGGAGCTGATCGGCAGCGCGACCACTTGGACGTTTCATAGGGAATACCTGTACTGGGGACGGAAAACTGCCGAGCATTATAGAGCGCTGCACCGCGACTGGGCACTCGTTAAAAAATCCGGGCGACGATCGAAGGCTCTGAAATACCCATTACCGACGGGCTGCAGCCCTTTGTCACACCGTGTGTTTGGGCGCATTCGCCGCACTGCGCTACAATCCTGCGCCTTTGCTGCCAGTCGGCTTAAATTCATTGATATCGAGCCTGCGGACATCTGCCGCGCCGATCTGCATTGCGAGGTCACCGCCATGGTGCACAGCATGACCGCCTTCGCCCGCGTCGAAAAAGCCGGCGCCCAGGGCACCCTGAGCTGGGAGCTGCGCTCGGTCAACAGCCGCTACCTTGAACCCCACCTGCGTTTGCCGGAGTCGTTTCGCGACCTCGAAGGCGCGGTGCGTGAAGCGCTGCGTCAGGGCCTGTCACGAGGCAAACTCGAATGCACCCTGCGTTTCACCGAAGAAAGCACCGGCAAAACACTGCAAATCGATCGCGAGCGCGCCGCGCAGTTGGTCGCCGCCGCTGAGACGGTCGCTGGTCTGATCAAGAATCCTGCCGCATTGAATCCGCTGGAAGTGCTGGCCTGGCCCGGCGTATTGGTGGGCGATGCGACCGACCCACAGGCGCTGAATGCCGACGCGCTGACCCTTTTCAACCAAGGCCTGAAAGAGTTGAAGGCCGGCCGCGAGCGCGAAGGCGCGGAGCTGGCACGCTTGATCAACGAGCGCCTGACCGCCATCGAAGAAGACGTCGTGACCCTGCGTGAACTGGTACCGCAGATGCTCGCCACCCAACGTCAGAAAGTCCTCGACCGCTTCACCGACATGAAGGCCGAGCTTGATCCGCAGCGCCTCGAACAGGAAATGGTCATGCTCGCGCAAAAGAGCGATGTGGCCGAAGAACTGGATCGACTGAGCACCCACATCATCGAAGTGCGCCGGGTACTGAAGTCCGGCGGTGCGGCTGGACGCCGCCTCGACTTCCTGATGCAGGAACTCAACCGCGAAGCCAACACACTGGGCTCCAAGGCCTTCGACCCGCGCAGCACCCAAGCCGCCGTCAACCTCAAGGTGTTGATCGAGCAGATGCGCGAACAAGTGCAGAATATTGAGTAAGGCAACCCCGACATGACCCACAGCACCGGCACCCTGTACATCATTTCCGCGCCATCGGGCGCGGGCAAAAGCAGTCTGGTCAAGGCATTGACCGACGCCATACCGGAAATCCGCGTTTCGGTTTCCCACACCACCCGTGCCATGCGTCCGGGTGAAGTGGACGGCGTGAACTATCACTTCGTGACCCGCGAAGAGTTTGTGAAGATGGGCGAGCATGGTGACTTCCTCGAACGCGCCGAAGTCTTCGGCAACTTCTACGGCACCTCGCAAAGTCGCCTGCAGCAAACGCTCGACGAAGGTCACGACCTGATTCTGGAAATCGACTGGCAAGGCGCCGAGCAAGTGCGCAAGCTGATGCCGCAAGCACGCTCGATCTTTATTCTGCCGCCGTCGCTTCAAGCCCTGCACCAGCGCCTGACTAATCGCGGTCAGGACAGCGACGAGATCATTGACGGACGGATGCGCGAAGCGGTCAGCGAGATGAGTCACTATGTCGAGTACGACTACTTGATCATCAACGACGATTTTGCTCACGCACTGGACGATCTGAAGGCGATTTTCCGCGCCAATCAACTCCAACAGAAACGCCAGCAGGTACGTTTCGGCAAATTGCTGGCCGAATTACTCGGTTAATCAGCACTTCCCAAAACGCCTGCAAGCGCTTTACATTGGCACTTGCAGCGCGTTGAAGAGCTTGGTTAAAAAATCAGCGCTTCCCTAATCGCTGGTGATTTTTTAAACTGTTGAGTCCGCTCGCCCAACCGGGCAGCGCGCATATTGCATTCGCTCCGAGGAATACCATGGCCCGCGTAACCGTTGAAGACTGCCTGAACCACGTGGAAAACCGTTTTGAGCTGGTCATGCTCTCTACCAAACGTGCCCGTCAACTGGCCACCGGCGGCAAAGAGCCACTGGTTCAGTGGGAAAACGACAAGCCTACCGTTGTAGCGCTGCGTGAAATCGCTGAAGGCCTGATGAGCTACGAGTTCATCGCCAACGCTGAAATCGTCGAAGACGAACCGCTGTTCGCAGCGTTCGAGGACGAGTCCAACGAGGCCGTCTAAGCCTATGCCTGGTCGACGTAGCACGGCGCGGGGTCACAACCTACGGCAGGAATTATCATGCCGAGCATAGACGCCCTCGCCGATCGCTTATCGACCTACCTCGGCAACGACCAGGTCAACCTGGTCCGCCGGGCGTATTTCTACGCCGAACAAGCCCATGACGGTCAACGCCGTCGCAGCGGCGAGGCGTACGTCACGCATCCTCTTGCGGTGGCCAATATTCTTGCCGACATGCACATGGACCATCAGAGCCTGATGGCCGCGATGCTGCATGACGTGATCGAAGACACCGGTATCGCCAAAGAAGCGCTGCAAGCGCAGTTCGGTGAAACCGTGGCCGAACTGGTCGACGGGGTCAGCAAACTGACCCAGATGAATTTCGAGACCAAGGCCGAAGCCCAAGCCGAAAACTTTCAGAAAATGGCCATGGCCATGGCACGCGACATTCGCGTGATCCTGGTCAAGCTCGCCGACCGCCTGCACAACATGCGCACGCTGGAAGTGCTGTCCGGCGAAAAACGCCGACGCATCGCCAAGGAAACCCTCGAAATCTACGCGCCCATCGCCAACCGGCTGGGCATGCATGCCATTCGTATCGAATTCGAAGACCTCGGCTTCAAGGCCATGCACCCGATGCGTTCCGCGCGGATCTACCAGGCGGTCAAGCGCGCCCGGGGCAACCGCAAGGAAATCGTCAACAAGATCGAGGAATCCCTCGGCCATTGCCTCGCTATCGACGGCATCCAGGGCGAAGTCAGCGGTCGCCAGAAACACCTCTACGGCATCTACAAGAAAATGCGCGGCAAGCGTCGGGCCTTCAACGAGATCATGGACGTCTACGCGTTCCGGATCATCGTCGACAAGGTCGATACCTGCTACCGCGTGCTGGGTGCTGTACATAATTTGTACAAACCGTTGCCAGGGCGCTTCAAGGATTACATCGCGATCCCCAAGGCCAACGGCTATCAGTCGCTGCACACCACGCTGTTCGGCATGCACGGCGTACCGATCGAGATCCAGATCCGTACCCGCGAAATGGAGGAGATGGCCAACAACGGCATCGCCGCTCACTGGCTGTACAAATCCAGCGGTGACGAGCAGCCGAAAGGTACTCACGCCCGCGCACGCCAATGGGTCAAAGGCGTGCTGGAAATGCAGCAGCGTGCCGGCAACTCGCTGGAGTTCATCGAGAGCGTGAAGATCGACCTGTTCCCGGACGAGGTCTACGTGTTCACGCCAAAAGGCCGGATCATGGAGCTGCCGAAAGGCTCCACGGCAGTCGACTTTGCCTACGCGGTACACACCGACGTCGGCAACAGCTGCATCGCCTGCCGGATCAACCGTCGTCTCGCGCCGCTGTCCGAACCGCTGCAAAGCGGCTCCACAGTCGAGATCGTCAGCGCCCCGGGCGCACGACCGAATCCGGCGTGGCTCAATTTCGTCGTCACCGGCAAGGCGCGCACGCACATCCGCCACGCGCTGAAACTGCAACGTCGCTCCGAGTCCATCAGCCTCGGCGAACGCCTGCTGAACAAGGTGCTCAACGGCTTCGACAGTTCGCTGGAGAAGATCCCGGCCGAACGCGTCAAAGCGATGCTCACCGAGTACCGCCTCGAACTGATCGAAGATTTGCTTGAAGACATCGGCCTGGGCAACCGCATGGCCTATGTGGTCGCTCGCCGCCTGCTCGGCGAAGGCGAACAGTTGCCAAGCCCCGAAGGCCCGCTGGCGATTCGCGGCACTGAAGGTCTGGTGCTCAGCTACGCCAAATGCTGTACGCCGATCCCGGGCGACCCGATTGTCGGGCACTTATCGGCGGGCAAAGGCATGGTCGTGCACCTGGACAACTGCCGCAACATCAGCGAAATCCGGCACAACCCGGAAAAATGCATCCAGCTCTCATGGGCCAAGGATGTTACCGGCGAATTCAACGTCGAACTGCGCGTCGAGCTGGAACACCAGCGCGGCCTGATCGCTCTGCTGGCCAGCAGCGTCAACGCGGCCGACGGCAATATCGAGAAAATCAGCATGGACGAACGCGATGGTCGCATCAGCGTGGTCCAGTTGGTGGTCAGCGTCCACGACCGTGTGCACCTGGCCCGCGTGATCAAGAAGCTGCGCGCCTTGACCGGGGTGATCCGCATCACCCGCATGCGTGCATAACTCAACCATTACAAGGAGTCATACATGACCAAGACTGTTATCACCAGCGACAAGGCCCCGGCCGCCATTGGTACTTACTCCCAGGCGATCAAGGCTGGCAATACCGTTTACATGTCGGGTCAGATTCCTCTGGACCCAAAAACCATGGAACTGGTTGAAGGCTTCGAAGCCCAGACCGTCCAGGTCTTCGAGAACCTCAAAGCCGTGGCCGAAGCGGCCGGCGGTTCGTTCAAAGACATCGTCAAACTGAACATTTTCCTCACCGACCTGAGCCACTTCGCCAAGGTCAACGAGATCATGGGCAAGTACTTCGACCAGCCATACCCGGCCCGCGCCGCCATCGGCGTTGCCGCCCTGCCAAAGGGTTCGCAGGTTGAAATGGATGCCATTCTGGTCATCGAGTGATGCGCACGGCGCGGCCTTCAAACGCCGCGCCGACTGCTGCAAGAAAAGGTTTTGAAAGGATTCCACCATGCGCAAAGCGCTAGCTCTCCCGCTGCTCGCCATTTTCCTCGGCGGCTGCGCCAGCAACCCTGCCGACCGTGACATCAGCGGCACCTGGATCAACCAGGTGGCGATCGATGCCGCAGCCAAGGGCGGCCCCCTGCGCGAAGCGCTTCAGGCTTATGGCCCGAACCTGGAGTGGGACGTCAACACCAAGGCCAGTCAGGCCCGCTACACCAACGGTTTTGAGAACGTCGAAGGACGGCTGCTGGATGAAAAATCCGGCGCCTGGAAAGTCGACTTCTATGGCAGCTCCGCCAGCGAGCTGAAACGCGATGGCGGGCAACTGCAGCAAGCCGCCAGCGATAACGAACCCGAGCAGGTGTTCGACCGCGCACAGATTCCGGTGCCGGAAGGCGCGCCGATTGGCGCCAGTTTCGAACGTGCGCTGTATTCGGCCTATCTGGGCGGTGACTGGAAAATCACCAACGGCCAAGGCGAAGGCAGTACCGTGCAATTTCAGGCGGATGGCCAGGTCTCCGGCTTACCGGGGGCCGACCGTTATGCGTTATGCCTGGCGGGCGATTGCGCGTCGATGAGCAACGGCAACGACAGCATGTGGTTGCAGCAGAACGGTCAGGGCAATAACTGGATCTTTGTGCGCAAGGGCAAAGAGCTGGAAATCCTCCAGGCGGTGAATGCCGCGCTGGCGGATGAACAACCGCAGTTCACCGCGGGTGAGCGCAAGTGGTTGCTCGAGAAACAATAACCGCACCTGAGAACAACACTTAACCCTGTGGGAGCGGGCTTGCCCGCGATGAGGCCATCAGATTCAACACTTGTGTTGGCTGCCTGGCCGCCATCGCGGGCAAGCCCGCTCCCACAGAGGTTTGTGGTGTCTGGGACTCAGCATTTACCTTCAAGGATCGCGGCATAGCCTTCGCGGTAGCTCGGGTACGTTGGCGTCCAGCCCAACGCTTTAGCCCGCGTATTGCTGCAGCGTTTGCTGCCGGTGCGCCGCACGCTGGCATCTTCAGACCATTCGGTAACGCCCAGATACTCACGCAACCAGCCTACGACTTCAGCTAACGGCGCTGGCGCATCGTCGACACCGATGTAGAAATCGTCCAGTTTCACGCCCTGCCGAGCCTTTTCCAGCAGAAACGCCAGCAATCCTGCCGCGTCGTCAGCATGAATCCGATTGCCATACAGTGGCGGCTCGACGGCTACGCGATAGCCACGGCGCACCTGCGTCAGCAGCCATTCGCGGCCCGGTCCGTAGATGCCGGTCAGGCGCAGGATGCTCGCCGGGATGCCGCTCTTGAGCGCGACCTGTTCCGCTTCAAGCATCAGTCGCCCGGAATATCCCGCCGCCACCGTCTCGGACGTCTCATCAACCCACTCACCCTCCTGCTGCCCATAAACACTGCTGCTGGAGACGAAGATCAACCGCTCCGGCACCTGCCCGTAGTCATCCAGCCAGCTCAGCACATTCTGCAAACCCTGCACGTAAGCCGCGCGGTAACCGGCCTCATCGTGATCAGTCGCCGCTGCGCAATACACCAGATAGTCCACTGCACCCACCGGCCAGGTTGCCGGGCAGTCTTCATTAAACAGGTCGCCGGCAACGCCAATAACCCCATCAGGCAGCTTCGAAACATCACGGCGCAGGCCATGAACTTCCCAGCCAGCCGCCAGCAATTGCTTGGCCAGACGACTGCCGACATCACCACAACCGGCAATCAAAACAGAAGGCGCGGACATCAAAAAACTCCCATCGGAAAGGTACAGACTAGCGCTGGCAAAGGACGAACGGCTAGCAATGCAGGAAAAAAAGATACTCTATTACTTTTGTTAACAAGAATTACTTGCAATAATGCACGCCACTTTTGTTCTCGGCCTTACGAGGCCTGGTAGAGCATCACCGTTTTTCTATCTCAGGTCCGGCCAGCATGACACGTAATCAAATCCCCGCTTCGCCAACCAAACGACCTCGCGCCTGGAGCGCAGTGGCGGCTCTGTTGCTCAGCCTGATGCTGGCGCCGACTGCCGCTTTCGCCGACGCCCAGGCACCTGCAACGCCAGCCGCCACCGAGCAAAGCGCACCAGCCGCCGCTCCTGCTACCCCGGCCGCTACCGATCCGGTGCAAGCGGTTGACACTGCCGACGCCCCTGAAGTCCTCGAAGCCGACAACAGCCTGGGCATGGCCCACGACCTGTCGCCATGGGGCATGTACCAGAACGCCGACATCATCGTGAAAATCGTGATGATCGGTCTGGCCATCGCTTCCATCATCACCTGGACCATCTGGATCGCCAAAGGCTTCGAGCTGATGGGCGCCAAGCGTCGTCTGCGTGGCGAAATCGCCGCTCTGAAGAAAGCCACCACCCTCAAAGAAGCCAGCGCCACCGCCGGCAAGGAAGGCACCCTCGCCAACCTGCTGGTGCACGACGCCCTCGAAGAAATGCGCCTGTCGGTCAACAGCCGGGAGAAAGAAGGCATCAAGGAACGCGTGAGCTTCCGTCTCGAGCGCCTGGTAGCAGCCTGCGGTCGCAACATGAGTAGCGGCACTGGCGTGCTCGCCACCATCGGTTCCACCGCGCCGTTCGTCGGTCTGTTCGGTACCGTCTGGGGCATCATGAACTCCTTCATCGGCATCGCCAAAACCCAGACCACCAACCTTGCCGTTGTCGCGCCAGGTATTGCTGAAGCACTGCTGGCCACTGCATTGGGTCTGGTTGCCGCGATCCCTGCGGTAGTGATCTACAACGTCTTCGCCCGCTCCATCGCCGGTTACAAGGCGCAGGTTTCCGACGCTTCGGCAGAAGTGCTGCTGCTGGTCAGCCGTGACCTCGATCACCAGCCTGAGCGCAGCTCGCAGCCGCACATGGTTAAAGTGGGGTAATCGGCCATGGGCCTGCATTTGAAAGAAGGCGCAGACGACGATCTGGCCGAGAACCACGAAATCAACGTCACGCCGTTCATCGACGTGATGCTGGTGCTGCTGATCATCTTCATGGTGGCCGCTCCGTTGGCCACTGTGGACATCAAAGTCGACCTGCCTGCCTCGACCGCCAAACCGGCGCCGCGGCCAGAGAAACCGGTGTTCCTCAGCGTAAAAGCTGATCAGCGCCTGTTCCTCGGCGAAGACGAAGTGAAGCCCGAAGCACTGGGCGCAACCCTCGACGCCAGAACCAAGGGCAAGAAAGACACCACCATCTTCTTCCAGGCCGATAAAGGCGTGGATTACGGCGACCTGATGAGCGTGATGGATAACCTGCGCTCTGCCGGTTACCTGAAGGTCGGTCTGGTCGGACTTGAGACGGCAGCCAAGAAATGATCACGACGCGCCATAAGCTGACGCGTTACAGCGGTAGCCTGGCCGTGGTGCTGGGCGTTCACGCGCTGGCCATCGCGCTGGCGCTGAACTGGACCGCCCGCCCGCCCATCGAATTGCCGCCGCAGGCAATGATGGTCGAGCTGGCCCCGGTTCCGGCCCCGCCACCGCCTGCTCCGCCGAAAGTCGTCACACCGCCGCAGCCCCCGGCTCCGGTGGAAGAGTTGCCGATTCCGAAGCTGGCCGAAGCACCGAAAGCTGAAATCGCGGTGCAGAAACCCAAACCGAAGCCCAAGCCTAAACCGCCGAAGCCGGTCGAGAAGAAGCTGCCAGATCCGCCAAAGGAAAAACCTTCCGAGGAGAAACCGGCCGACACGCAACCGACTCAGGCGCCGACGGAGAAATCCGCCCAGCCTGCGCCAGGTCCATCGCCGGCTCAGATGGCTGCCAAGGCCAGTTGGCAAGGCACCCTGCTTGCGCATTTGGCCAAGTACAAAAAGTACCCGGCCAGTGCTCAGGCACGGGGCAAGGAAGGCTTGAACCGTCTGCGCTTCGTGGTGGATGCCGAAGGTAATGTGCTGTCGTTCGAACTGGTGGGCCGCTCCGGCAACGCCGATCTGGACCGGGCCACCCTGGAAATGATCCGCCGCGCCCAACCGCTGCCCAAGCCACCGGCCGACATGCTGAACAATGGCTCGATCGAAATTGTGGCGCCGTTTGTTTACTCCCTCGAACGCCGCCGCTAAGCAACACCGCAATACCCTGTGGGAGCTGGCTTGCCAGCGATTGCAGCGTGTCAGAGAAGGATTTATTGACTGACCCACCGCTATCGCTGGCAAGCCAGCTCCCACAAGGTTCTCCGCCAGCCAAGAGAACCCAGTCACAAGGCACCGAAAGGTGCCTTTTGCGTATCTGCACGCGGCAAACCCACATTGCTCGGTGTCGCACTCCCCACTCAGTCTGATAACGTGCGTCTATCGATTGCAGCCGGTATGCTTGGCCCGCATCTTCATGGACGCTTGCTATGACCCTCACAGAATTACGCTACATCGTAACCCTCGCCCAAGAGCAGCATTTCGGCCACGCCGCGATCACTTTGAACGGCTCGCTCGGCGGAATGTAGAAGTCGTTGGCAGTCTTGTC
>NZ_JBITSX010000042.1:12500-55495 GCF_044541255.1 Pseudomonas sp. NPDC085632
TAACCCTCGCCCCAGTGCAGCAGGTCGGCCACGCCGCCGAGCGGTGCCACGTCAGCCAGCCGACCCTTTCGGTGGGCGTGAAAAAGCTTGAAGACGAACTCGGTGTGCTGATTTTCGAGCGCAGCAAAAGCGCCGTGCGCCTGACCCCGGTCGGCGAAGGCATCGTCGCCCAGGCGCAAAAAGTCCTTGAGCAAGCCCAAGGCATCCGCGAACTGGCCCAGGCCGGCAAAAACCAGCTGACCGCGCCACTGAAAGTCGGCGCGATCTACACCGTCGGCCCGTACCTGTTCCCGCACCTGATTCCGCAACTGCACCGGGTCGCCCCGCAGATGCCGTTGTACATCGAAGAAAACTTCACCCACGTGCTGCGCGACAAACTGCGCAACGGCGAGCTCGACGCGATCATCATCGCCCTGCCGTTCAACGAAGCCGACGTGCTGACCCTGCCGCTGTACGACGAGCCGTTCTACGTGCTCATGCCGGCCCAGCACCCGTGGACGCAAAAAGAAACCATCGACGCCGGCCTGCTCAACGACAAGAGCCTGCTGCTGCTCGGTGAAGGCCACTGCTTCCGCGATCAGGTTCTTGAAGCCTGCCCGACCCTGACCAAGGGCAACGACGGCGCCAAGCACACCACGGTCGAATCCAGCTCGCTGGAAACCATCCGCCACATGGTTGCGTCCGGTCTGGGCATTTCGATCCTGCCGTTGTCGGCGGTCGACAGTCACCACTACGCCCCCGGCGTGATCGCTGTGCGTCCGCTGTCGCCGCCGGTGCCGTTCCGCACCGTGGCCATCGCCTGGCGCGCGAGCTTCCCACGGCCGAAAGCCATCGAGATCCTCGCCGACTCCATTCGCCTGTGCTCGGTGGCCAAGCCAGCGGCACCGGTTACGGCCGGTTAAGCGAGCGTCATGACTGAGCTGTCGCAAGTGTCGGTGACGGCACTCAAGGGTGTCGGTGAAGCCATGGCCGAGAAATTGGCCAAGGTCGGCCTGGAGAACCTCCAGGACGTGCTGTTTCACCTGCCGCTGCGTTATCAGGATCGCACCCGCGTGGTGCCGATCGGCCATTTGCGACCGGGACAGGACGCCGTGGTCGAAGGCACCGTCAGCGGCGCCGACGTGGTCATGGGCCGCCGTCGCAGCCTCGTCGTGCGTTTGCAGGACGGCACCGGCGGGCTCAGCCTGCGCTTCTACCATTTCAGCAACGCGCAGAAAGAAGGCCTCAAGCGCGGCACGCGGATTCGCTGCTACGGCGAAGCCCGGCCCGGCGCCTCAGGGCTGGAAATCTACCACCCGGAATACCGCGCCATCACCGGCGACGAACCACCGCCAGTGGATGAAACCCTGACCCCAGTTTATCCGCTGACCGAAGGTCTGACCCAAGCGCGTCTGCGTCAGCTGTGCATGCAGACGCTGACCATGCTCAAGCCAGACACCCTGCCCGACTGGCTGCCGACCGAGCTGGCCCGCGACTATCAACTGGCGCCGCTGGCCGACGCGATCCGCTACCTGCACAACCCGCCCGCCGATGCCGACGTCGACGAACTCGCCCTCGGTCATCACTGGGCCCAGCATCGTCTGGCCTTCGAAGAACTGCTGACGCATCAACTGTCGCAACAACGTCTGCGCGAAAGCATGCGTTCTTTGCGCGCGCCGGCGATGCCGAAAGCGAAAAAGCTGCCGCCGAAGTACCTGGCCAACCTCGGCTTCAACCCGACTGGCGCCCAGCAGCGCGTCGGCAACGAAATCGCCTACGACCTCAGCCAGCACGAACCGATGCTGCGGCTGATTCAGGGTGACGTCGGCGCGGGCAAAACCGTGGTCGCCGCCCTCGCCGCTCTGCAAGCGCTGGAGGCCGGTTATCAAGTCGCGCTGATGGCGCCGACCGAAATCCTCGCCGAGCAACACTTCATCACCTTCAAGCGCTGGCTCGAACCGCTGGGCATTGAAGTCGCGTGGCTGGCCGGCAAGCTCAAGGGCAAAAACCGCGTCGCCGCGCTGGAACAGATCGCCAGCGGCGCGCCGATGGTGGTGGGCACCCACGCGCTGTTTCAGGACGAAGTGCAGTTCAAGAACCTTGCGCTGGTGATCATCGACGAACAGCACCGCTTCGGCGTGCAGCAGCGTCTGGCGCTGCGGCAGAAAGGCGTCGACGGACGCATGTGCCCGCATCAACTGATCATGACCGCCACACCGATTCCGCGCACATTGGCGATGAGCGCCTACGCCGACCTCGACACCTCGATCCTCGACGAACTGCCGCCCGGACGTACCCCGGTCAACACCGTGCTGGTCACCGACACCCGCCGCGTCGAAGTCATCGAACGCGTGCGCGGTGCCTGCGCCGAAGGCCGTCAGGCCTATTGGGTATGCACGCTGATCGAAGAATCTGAAGAGCTCACCTGTCAGGCCGCCGAAACCACCTTCGAAGACCTCACCCTCGCCCTCGGCGAACTGAAAGTCGGGCTGATCCACGGGCGCATGAAACCCGTCGAGAAGGCCGCCGTCATGGCCGAATTCAAGGCCGGCAATCTGCAACTGCTGGTCGCCACCACCGTGATCGAAGTCGGCGTCGACGTGCCCAACGCCAGCCTGATGATCATCGAAAACCCCGAGCGCCTCGGCCTCGCGCAACTGCACCAATTGCGCGGCCGAGTTGGCCGGGGCAGTGCCGCCAGCCATTGCGTGCTGCTCTACCATCCGCCGCTGTCGCAGATCGGTCGTCAGCGCCTGGGCATCATGCGCGAGACCAATGACGGTTTCGTCATCGCCGAAAAAGACCTCGAACTGCGCGGCCCCGGCGAAATGCTCGGCACCCGCCAGACGGGTCTGCTGCAATTCAAGGTCGCCGACCTGATGCGCGATGCCGACTTGTTGCCCGCCGTGCGCGATGCCGCGCAAGCACTGCTGGAACGCTGGCCGACCCACGTCAGCCCGTTGCTCGATCGCTGGTTGCGTCACGGGCAGCAATACGGCCAAGTGTGAGCACCGTCGCAGTTTCTGACAGATCGTTCCGACCAAGCTGGTTATACTCCTGCCATTGTTTCAAAAACGGATACAGATCATGACCGAAGCCGCCCTCGCCCCCGAATCCCCGCACGCGCCGTCTGTCATTCGACTGCTGCTAGGCAAACTCGGGATCGCCTACGAAGAAGTGCTCGACCACCACGGCCTCAATGCCTCGCGCAAGGTACAAGCCGTGTTGCTGGACGACGCCGTTGGCGCGCTGATGGTGCTGTTTCCGCAGAGCCAATTGCTCGACCTCAATCGCCTCGCCGAACTGACCGGCCGTCGCCTCACCGCCGTCTCCACCGAGCGCCTGGAAAAGATGCTCGGCAAACACAGCCTGAGCCTGTTGCCGGGCCTGCCGGCGCTGACCAGTTCGCCGTGCCTCTACGAAGAAAGCCTGCTGCGCGAACCGAAGCTGCTGATCAACTCCGGTGAGCCGGGCCTGTTGCTGGAAATCGCCAGCGAAGACTTCAAGACCATGCTGACCAAGGCCAGTGCCGCCAACTTCGGTGAAGCCCTGAGCAGCATCCGCCCGAACCTCGACCGCCCGGACGATGACCGCGAGGAAATCACCCAGGCCGTGCAAGCGTTCACCGCGCGGCGCATTCAGCAGCGTCTGGAAGCGACCATCGAGATTCCGCCGCTGGCCGAGACCGCGCAAAAAATCATCAAACTGCGCGTCGACCCCAACGCCACCATCGACGACATCACCGGCGTCGTTGAAACCGACCCGGCGCTGGCCGCGCAAGTGGTGAGCTGGGCGGCATCGCCGTACTACGCCTCGCCGGGCAAGATCCGTTCGGTGGAAGACGCGATCGTTCGCGTACTTGGCTTCGATCTGGTGATCAACCTTGCGCTGGGCCTGGCCCTCGGCAAGACCCTGAGCCTGCCGAAAGACCACCCGCAACACACCACGCCGTACTGGCAGCAGTCGATCTACACCGCCGCCGTCATCGAAGGCCTGACCCGCGCTATGCCGCGCGCCCAGCGCCCGGAAGCCGGCCTGACCTACCTGGCCGGTCTGCTGCACAACTTCGGTTACCTGCTGCTGGCCCACGTGTTCCCGCCGCACTTCTCACTGATCTGCCGCCACCTGGAGGTCAACCCGCACCTGTGCCACAGCTACATCGAGCAACACCTGCTCGGTATCAGCCGTGAACAGATCGGCTCGTGGCTGATGCGCTACTGGGACATGCCCGATGAACTGGCCACCGCCCTGCGCTTCCAGCACGACCCAAGCTACGACGGCGCCTACGCCGAATACCCGAACCTCGTCTGCCTGGCCGTGCGCCTGCTGCGCGGTCGCGGCATCGGCTCCGGCCCGGATGAAGACATTCCGGATGCGCTGCTGGAGCGTGTGGGTTTGACTCGCGACAAAGCCAACGACGTCGTCAGCAAAGTGCTTGAGGCTGAAGTTCTGCTGCGCGAACTGGCCTCGCAGTTCAGCCAGGCCTAAAACGAAACAGGCCCGCTCCCCCAAGGATCACCAAAATCCCTGTGGGAGCGAGCCTGCTCGCGAAGAATCCAACTCGGTCTACCAGACCGCCACTGATCGTTCCCACGCTCCGCGTGGGAATGCATCCCGTGACGCTCCGCGTCACCAAAGGCTCAAGCCTTAGGCTTAGCCTTCCTCGGCACCAAATACTTCATCAACCCTTGAAACCACATCACCAGCGCCGGGTTGCCCTTGAGCTGGATCGACTTGTCCTGAATGCCCTGCATAAACGCCAACTGCTTGTTCTTCGCCTGCATCGTGGCAAAGCCATAACCGGCATCTTTAAACGCAATCGCAAACGCCGGCTCCGCCACCACGCCAGACTTGCTGGTGATGCGCTGATCCTTGACCACGAAATGCCGCGCCACTTTCCCATCCAGCGTCTGCAGCTGAAACACCAGATCCTTGTCACCCAACTGCTGCTGGAACGCAGGATTTGTCCGGCTGGCCTTACCCATCAACAAACCCATCATCCACAGAAGAAAACGAAATTTCATGCGCACAGCCTCAAAAGGAAAATGAACGGCCGAGGCAGTGTAAGGGATTCGGACGATAACGCCAGTATCTGACTCTATTGGAAGAGGATGCAGACCATTTCCCGCACGATGACCGCCAAGTCACGATTCCGCAAGCAACGTCCTACACCTGTTGAAACACATCCCTGTAGGAGCTGGCGAAGCCTGCGATCTTTTGATCTTCCGGCCCGCGACTCTATGGGAAATTTCCTGCAAAGTGCGGTGCTGTCCATGAACTAGGCGAGTTGGTGCGGTGGGGATAGGATCTGTGGGTCGCCGCAAAATCGGTGATACGGACGTGCAAGTCCAGACTCGTCATGCATTCAGTTATGGCTATTCGCCGAGTGTTTTCCTATGCTCGCGAACTGTTATGGCGGTTGTGTATGGGAGACCTTCGGGTCTGCCGGTTTCCGAGTCCGGTCTTGCACACCTATACACAGCTGCCACCTTTTCGAAGCAAGCGAAACGGTGTTGGCTCCATAACTCGGAAAATACCTATGATCAAACCAACACCCAATCCCCCCGAAAACCCAGACGTTTCGCCCTACGAAACCCTGGAATCAAAGAAATTCCACGAAGCCGCCGAACGCGCCCTCGATCACCATTTCAAACCAGCCGTCGATCCACATCCCAAACGCGAGAACGGCCTCTTCAAACTCTCCCCCGGCACCGACGCCGAAGCCCTCATGGCCAACGCCTCCGAAGATCTCCTGTCCATCAGCGTCATCGCCTGCGACCTCGCCGACGACCTCCACGGCTCCCGCCGCTCGGTGGCGCTGGCCCTGAGCAGAATGGCGGACGGTGTGAGATTGATGGTGGAAGGGACACTCGACCAGATTGAAGTGCGAAGCGTGGCGGCCAAGCCGTAGCGAGATTTGCGGATGAAAAAAGGGGACGTTAAGTCCCCTTTCTTGAAGATTTCATCCCCACTGACAACCCGTCTCCGGAGAGGCTTCGATACTGAAGTCCTCATCGAACGAATACTGCTTGCCGGATTTGTAATTCGTGTAGCGCATCGAGTTCACCCGAGCGCCTTGCGTTGCAATGACATACTGCCCCGTCACTGCACCGTCTGAAACTTCCACCCAAGTCGTCGTGAATTCGTAGGGCCCGCTCTCCGTCATGACGTACTCTTCGGTTCGGTGATGAACCAAAGCAATAGCTTTCTTCGACTTGCTGTACCTGACACTGGCGCCGCTCCATTTGGCAACCACGTCGTAATAGGTTCTGAACTCAAAATTGATGTTTTTGCCTTCCAGCGAGTGGAAGCACCTTACCTGTGTAGAAACTTCGCTGTGGGCCGCCAACGGCAACACCAACAACAGCACTAAAAATAACTTCTTCACAAATCCCTCTGAACCCGTTCTGGTGAATGCGCTTATGCCGATGAACGCCGGCGTTTCTAAAGCGAATAATCCGCCACTTCTTCCAGCCGCCAACACTGCCCACGGACAAACCGATACTCGAAGACGTAGTCGGTATCCGGCTTCTGCAGGATCGCGATCGCTTTTTTGTCCCGCGCTTCCTTGACGGTCAACGTCAGGCCCTGGGCCTCTCGCGTTGCTTGATCCGGAATGACAGGAAACTTAAGTTGATCGCCGCTGAGACTGCGCTTTTCCATCTCGGGTTCGGGATCGCCGGCCACGGTCGTGACCATTTTCAGCGGTTGTTGTACGAAGGCTTTTTGCACATCTGCGCGTTCGGAGAAGGCTGAGAGGAACGCTGAAAATTCGGTCGAAGGGCAAGCAACATTGGACGTATCAACCTCGGCTTTGAGTGGATTCTGGCCGTTGTCCTGATGCAGTTTTGAATCCGCAATTATCTTTGCATCCAAGTCTGCCAAGCGCTTTTTAATGCTGGTCGCATCCTTGTAAGCACATTCGACCTTTACATCATCCGCCAGATTTCGACCGTCGAGGCAGTTCTCAAGCTCGGGATCTGGTGGGTCGCCGCTAAAAAACCGCAAAGCCAATTGTTCGCCGTCCTTCACCAGTGGCAATTCCAGCACCGAATAGGAATCACCTTCGAATTGACTGTGCGAGACTTTTTGTTTTGTCAGAACAAACATGGACTTCCCCGCTTGCTCCGGGAATTTGCGTTCAAAGAAGAACACCGAGGCGATCTGCTCACCTTCGACCTTCCACACATAATTCAGCGAAGGCTTCACTGCATTCGTGGTGGTGTAGAAGATCTCGGCGTAAGGAACATGCCCTTCCCTCACCTGACCTTTGAGGTTGTTCTTCAAAAAGAACACGGTGATTTTTTGATCACCGAGCGAGGCAACTACAGGCGGATGCAGCTCACCGATGGTTTGTGGGTCACTCGCTAATGCCGGCTGAGCCAACAAGGCAACCATGAATCCGAGCGCACTCATACAACTTAAGAGCCTGGCCAATTCCACTCACTTCCCTGTTAATCAATATTCGAATGTTAATGCTGATGGTTTCACGATGACTCAGGTGCGTCACATTTAAGGCTGGCCATAGACGATCCTCTTCACCGCCGGGCTTTCTGACATTAACTGTCTCTTCGTAACGCCATAGGCCTTGATCAGCTCTTCCCGAGATACCTTCGAGCCAAAAGAGCGTTGGTTATTATCGAAGCTGTATTGCTCCAATCGCCCTGCTGTCGAGTAATACCCATGCCACTCCGCGCAGGCACCACAACCGCCATATCCGCCTATGGAAACAAGGCTGCCCTGGGTGCCTTCCACGCAATCCATCGCCACAACAACATTGCTCAACATTTTCGTCTTCGCACCGTCGGAAGTGAGCTGTGAAACTTTGCTGATATCGCGACGAAGCACTTTGCCGCCGATGTTGATGGTTTGGTCAGAGCAAACCGGGATGACGTGGGTTTGCGCACCATCCACCGTCACCGATCGGCAGGACGACACCAACACCACTTCAACACCGCCGCACTGCATGACATCGCGTTGGGTGTAAGCATCCGTCGGCGTGGCGAAGGCTGGGGAAGAGAACAACCATGCCAGGCTCCCGGCGAACAAAAGCTGATTCATTGAGAAATCCTTTTCGCCGTTAGCCGGCCTGTTGTTCCGCCAAGCACTTCGCATAGCCGTCCGCAAACTTGGCATCGAATGACAATGCCACTGGCTCCTCCAACTCCGCCGAGCTATTGAGCAATACACGGGTAGCCGGGGTGTATTTGATCCAGCCGATCGTGCCGGTGCCGTCGGTGTCGAAGAACAACTGAGCGCGCACTACTTCACCGTCGTCCTCGTCGATCAGCAAATTGACCCTGTCCTTGCCGACATAACGAAACGGAAAATCGCTGCTCCTGACAAGCTCAGTAAGGTAGCCGTAGCAACTCCCTTCGCTGGCAGTTGCGGGCAGTGAATGAGGTAAAAGCGAAAGCGCAATCAGCACCGACCGAATGAAAAACCGGTTCATCCACTCACTCCTCATCAATCGGCGATGATTCCACGTCGGTCATGCTCAGCAGCCGGAACTCGTTATTTACGAACTCGTAGTAACGATCCCGGTTGCCGCTTTCCAAAGTATTCCCCTGGGCGTCTTCTTCGCCGTCGAGCGTGATGCCGGACACGATGATCAGGCGACTGTTGGGCTGGTAGACCATGCCGAACGTGCTGCCGTCGTAAGCATTGGGCAGACCGCCAACGACTTCCCCAGTCTGAGCGTCCAGCACTTCGCCGCAAATGGCGCTGCCGCCACAGCCGAGCCTGTGCAGGATGTAATGGCCGGCGAAGTTGACCTTGCCTTTCAGGGCTTGCACCCGTGTCTGATCCATCATTGGGCTGCTGTTCTCCTGAGGCACCAGCTTATGGTTGGGGCCGGTGAAAACTGGCGTGACGGTGTAATCCTTGAAGGTTGGATCGGCAGCGAATGCCATGGACGCGGCAGCCAATATCAAGCTGCCGAGAAGAACCGAAAATCCTTTCACGTAGTAACTCCGTAAATGCCGTGGGGCCCGTCGGCTTACTCAGCCTGCCCTTCGTAACGCTGTGTCTGCGGGTCGAATTGCCACAGATGTGGCCGGGTCATGGCCTTTTCACCCTTGTAGCGAATCCGCCCGCGCTGGTCCCTGATGTAGGAGTAGATCTCGATGTCCTTGAACTCACCTCCCCCCTTGGGTGGGCCGTCCAGAACTTTGACCCCGGCGAAGTAATCGCCGCCCGAATACCTCAAATAACCACGGCACTGGATCAGGAAGGCAAATGTGCTATCCATTGATGAGCCAATGCCGACGCGGGAATTGAAGATGAAGTCTTCGATGCCATCGCCATTTAGATCGCCGCGAAAAACCACGTGGCCCGGATCGATAGAAAATTCTTTTCCATCGAGACTGGAAAGTATGTCTTCCGGATGTTCACTGCTCTGCGACCATTGCGATAAGAAATATTTTGAGTCAGCTTCCTGATTGCAAACATCTGCCGCCATAACCGCTATCGGCAACCAGCTCACACATAACACCAGCAATCGTTTCACTTCGTATCCTTCGAATTGATCAATTCCAACTCACCATCCCGATACAACACCTCACACCCCACCCACGCCGGATCCACCTGCGGTATCACTGCCGACGGCTTGCGCAACTCACGCAACAGAGTCGAGCCATGCGACAAGCGCCCACCCATCCGCGCAATCACCGCCCGCGCGGTTTGGTAATGCGCGTGCCGCCCCGGATCGAGGGTGTCTTCGAGCAGGATGTCGGCGCCGAGGATGCCTTGCACCTGTCCCGGATAAATCATGAACCCGGTCGCCTGCTCCGCACCTTCGCGACCGTCCTGCCAAAAGCTGCCATCGCGGGTGCGCACATCCGGGTGCGGTGCAAACCAATGTTCGCGGTCCGCCAGTGGCATGGCGTGATGAAGCCGGAAGAAGATGCGCATGAGGTTGTCGCGATACCACTCGCGCACTTGCAGGTAGTAGCCGCGCAGGCCCGGCAGGCCGGTCGAATGCGCGAGGCGGATCAGCCCTGACCATTGCGGGAATGCCTGTAACGGCAGTTCGCTCGACGCGGGTCGAGGGGTGGCCGGATCGGTTTCCCAAGGCAAGCGGTGAGGACTGTTTTCAAGGTTGTCGTAAGCGGTCGGCGGGCGGCCCAGCCAATCGCCGCCGCTGCTGGCCAGCGCCGTGGCGATGCACAGATTGCCTTGCACGAGGAACACGTAAAACCGGGTGAACCAGTCCGCGAGTTGTTGGCCATCGGCAGCTTGGGCGACGAGTTCGGCCAGTTCCTGGTCGAAGCGCTGCAAGCCGTTTTCAAGATTCAGCAAATGCCCGCGAGCCTTGCGTTGCATACGCAAAAACAGCGGCAACGAACGCAGCATCTTCAGCGGTTGCCACGGCAGATGCGGCGTCGCGCCGCCAACTTCACCGGCGTAGTTATCGGCGCTAATGCCCCAGTCGGCGAGTCGGGCGAGAAACAGGTCATTGTTGATGTAGGACGCGGCGCCGAACACGGCAGTGAACGGCTCGTTGTCCTGCAACACCCGCGCATCCCAACGCGCCATGATCGCCGGAATACTCGCGGCGGCTCGGCGTTGGGCGTATTCCACCAGTACGCTCGGTTGCGGCGGCAGGATCTCGGCGATGTTGGCGGCGGTCAGGTGGCGGCGCCAGCCGTAGTCGCTGATCGGCCGGTATTGCAGCAGCCACAGTTGCGCGCCGTCCCAGGCCCATTCGACGTCGCCGGGCACGTAGTGGAACACGCGCAACACGTCTTGCAGAAAGTGCCAAAGCAGGTCTTCGGTCAAGCCATGGGATGGCGTGAACGTGCCGCTGCGCCAGGCATCGCCAAGCCTCGAAAGCGTTGCCCGTGAGGGGCTGACGTGACCGTCGGCGAGCGATTCGAGATGGCCTTCAACCCACTCCAGTTCTACCGAGAGATGGCGCACAAAAGCGATCCCGGAAACTACAGGCGTGATGAAGCGCTGCACCACCACTTCCTCGACGCCTTCGGCCGTCAGTTCGGCGATGCGTTTCGGCACATTGGCGGTCGGCTCGCGCAGATAGGTGGTGCTCAAACCGGCGTTCGCCGAATCGGCGTGATCCTCGCCGTAACTGGAAGAGCGCACCGCCCAAGTCACATCAGGTTGAGCAGCGAGAAATGCCGGCAGGCGCGGATCGCTGCAATCGTTGAGCGTCAGCGCTGCCGGCACTGCTTGTCGCGCCAGTTTAGCCAGGCGCAAACGACCGCCCTTGGTGTGCGCGACAAACCCGCGCTCGCCCGACTCCAGCCACTGCGCGAACTGCGCGGGCGAGTCGATCCACGGGTAATGACCCCAGCCGGGTTTGAGGCTGATGGTCAGATCGGCGCGGGCGAGAATCGCCGACCATGCCGCCGCTTGCTCGATACCGAGCACAGCGTCCTGATCGCCCCAAACCAGCTCGACCGGATCGGTGATCCACTCCAGCAGCGGCAGTGCGGTATCGGCGCGAATCAGATCCCAGTGCGGCACAAACGCACGGCAGCGCGCATAGCCGGCGCCCATGCGCTGGTACTGCGCGGGCGTCCAGGTCTGGTTGGAAAACTTGCGCGCGAACAGCGTGGGTTTGTTCGACAGCAGCCAGTGGATGGTCTTACGAATCGGCAGTGGCGACATCAGCGCCGGCAACCGCCGCTGCCAGAGAAACGCCCCCACCGGCGCCAACAAAACGCTGCGGGAAAAGTGTCCAGGCCGACGTTGCAACGCGTGCAGCACCAGCAACGCATTGACCCCGACCGCCATGATCGCGCTGCCCTGCTCCGTCATCGCCAGCAAGGTCTGCGCGTAGTCCGCCAGATCCTCGCAGGGTGGCTGCGGGTTGGCGCCGAAGCCCGGCAACTCCAGCGGCACCACGTCGTAGCGCTGGAAGTGCGGCAGCGCGTCATCCCACCAATCGGCAGCGCTGCCGTTGCCGGCCAGCAGGTACATCAACGGCTTGTTCATGAGCGATCCTCAGGTCAGATCGCGCAGAGCGGCGTCGAGGGTTGGATAGCGGAACGTGTAGCCCGCCTCGGTCAAACGCTGCGGCACCACGCGCTGACCGTCGAAGAACAACTGCGCCATCTCCCCCGCCAATGCACGCACTGGCGCGGCGGGAATGTGCAACCACACCGGGCGCTTGAGGACCTTACCGGCCTGCTCGGCGAACGCTGCCTGACTCACCGTTTCGGGCGCGACCATGTTGTAGGTGCCGCGCAGACTGTCGTCGTTGAAAGACCGCGCGATCACCTGAAGCACATCGTCGCGATGTACCCAGCTCATGATCTGCTGACCGTCACCCATGCGCCCGCCGAAACCCAGGCGGAACGGCAGCAGCAACGGCGTCAACGCACCGCCGGGACCGAACACTACGCCGAGGCGCAGCACCACCTGACGCACGCCAAACTCGGTGGCCGGTTGCGCGGCGGCTTCCCAACGCGCACAGAGTACGGCCATGAAGCCGTCGCCCTTGCTTTCGTGTTCGTCGAGACTTTCGCTGGCATCGCGCACGCCGTAGTAGCCGATGGCCGAGGCTTGAATCCACAGCGTTGGTTTTTGCTTGGTGTTCTTCAGCCAGGTCATCAGCGCTTCGGTGGTGCAGACTCGACTGGCGAGCAGATGTGCCTGGCGCTTGGGAGTCCAGCGTGGGCCGGCGACGGGTGCTCCGGCGAGATTGATGATTACGTCGAAGGTTTCGTCGTGGCTGAGTTCGCTGAGGGAATGCACGCAGCGGGCGCGGCCGTTGAATAGATTGGCCGCGCTCAATGGATCGCGTGTCAGTACGCTGACCGAGTGGCCGGCGTCGAGCATTAGGTTGACCAAGGCCTCGCCGATAAAACCGGTGCCGCCGGTGATTAGCACTCGCTTGTAGGCGCCACCGGCAAACGGGTTGGATTGGCTCGGTGCCTTTACTGAAGGGGATTTTCGGCGGTCATGCCGATACAACCAGAACAGCGGCGGCAACAACACCAGCAACGCAAAACCGTCGAGCCACAGGTGCGACCAGACCTGTTGTTGCGCTGAAAGCCACATGTCCTGCGGCGCCCATAACAGGATGCCGGCGCTCAACCAGCCCCAGACTGCCGGGGCTTTCAAGCGATTGCCCAAGTGCACCAGCGCGAGCATGTACAGCGAATAACTTTGCAGCGTCGCGCCGAACAGCGCGAGCCACCAGACTTGTTGTTCGTGGCCGGCAATAGGTACCGCATCAGCGCCCCAGAATGCGAGTTCGAGGGTGTGCAGGTAGCCGTCGAGTAATCCGGAATGACCGGCCCAGGTCAGGGTGAGACCGGCGAGAATGTGCACGATTGCGGCGGCGTATAGCAAGAGCACTAACGCTGGGCGAAGGGAGTTCGAGGGGGCTGGCATTCCGTGTCCTGAGCGCATTCCTTGGGGGTGGGGAGTTTAAAGGAAAATCGCGGTCGTCAGATGCTCAAGTATTAAACGTTTAAGCGAGAGGGATTCAGGCAAAACTCCTGCAAAACCGCCTCAAACATGCCCTCGAAATTCAAATGCAGTGGCTGGCTTTGATCGGCGCTGTGCCTGACGATCCCAATCGCCCCACGTTGAAAATGCCCAACTGATTACCTTTGTCAGCCGCCATCTGATAACAGGCTAACGCCCGGGACATATCCTTCGTTCCAAACTCGCCACCTTCAAAGGTCGAGGCCAGATAATTCATCGCATCAGCGGAGCCCATGGAAATAGCACGAATAACCTGCGCTTTTGCCTGCTCGGGATGGAGGCAAGGGCCGTTATAGTCGGTGGAGTTTCCTGAACAAAGAAACGTGGCATAGGCCAGCGCGCCACTTGGTATTTTCGAGGCCGCTTTGAACAACGCCTCTACCTTGCTCGTTTCCAACTGAGACGCCATTTGCGAAAGGCTCAGGCTTGCCGCCGACAGGCTCGCCTGCGCGTCACCCGACTCTGCAGCACACACGAAATTTTCCAGCGACGCTTCAATCAACTCCACCGTCAGCGGGTATTGTTCGAGAAACCCCAGCCCACCCAACGCTTCGGCACGCTGATAACAGAAGTTCTCGGCGCGGCTCATTCCCGGGTTCTCTGTTGCGACAAGATCCTTCTCACTGATCGACCAATCCTCAATCCCCTCAAGCACCCAGCACGCCTGACGAGAGAAGTTGAAGATTTTCACATTGCTGTTGCCTGCCCTTTTATCCACAACGTTGACGTGACTGTCGTCGACCTCTTCGATCTCGACTCCAGGTGTCTTGCCGGGTGTAATGGCGGCCATCAGCGGGTAGGTGAACGTTGTTCCACTAACACCGGAGGTCGAAGGTTCAAAGGTACTTCGATCCTTTCCCGCCACCGGTTTCAACACCAGGGACTTGACCGTCATTGCAGTCAGACGGCGCTGTGATTCGCTGTTGGCGGAAAACGCTGTCAGGAAAGGCGCGAACTCCTCCGAGGGGCAAGCGTCGCTGGTCGGTGCCGTCGAAGCGCTCTTATCGGATGCAAGCGCTGGGACAATCTTGTCCAGATACGCCGAGCGCTCGCGACTCATTCTGGCGATGCACGAGTTAACGGCGAAGACATGCGCCGGCATCCCCGTCTCGATTTCGAATGCCTCCAACGGACAATTCGCATCGCGCAATTTCAGCCACGCACGCTGCGACTCTTTGACCTTCGCGGCGTACTCCGCGCCCAATGCCGGATCTGCTCGATAGCCAGACTCAAGTCGCGTCATTAGCTGCTTGTAGCTGATATTCAACTGCGCATCGGCAGCCTTCTTCGCCGCCTCCGAGCACGGCACCATTTCCAGGCTTGAGGTGACCTGGCTGCAATCGTCCTGCGCATAGACCGCAGAAACTGGCAGCAGCAGCAGCGCGGCTAACAGGGTAAAAACAAAACGTTTCACGGTGTTCATCCTTGAGTCATTCAGGTTTTGCGTTAAGTGAATCGGGTGATGCATTGATCTGGTCCGTTCATGCCCCAGTAAGTGCTGAGCAACGCTTTACGCTTTTTGTCGACGCGCAGGTTAACGAAGCCATCGCCGCAGTCCGGCTGCAACTCTTCGAACACGCCGGTTTTGGCTTGATAAATGAACACTCGGTAGTAGTCATAAGTGCCCATGCCGTCATCGAGCTGCCAGATCGCGAAATCCTTGTCGCCGTCGAAATTGAAATCGTCGAACTGCATGTGGAGTTCATTCTCGGCTTCAAAATCGATTGTTCGCGACTCGCTGTGCGTTTCGCTTTTAACCGCGACGTTCAGCTTGGGGCCTTCGAGAACCAGCGTCGCTTCGACGCCTTTGGTTGGGCTGAACGTGGTGGTTTCGGCTAACGCCGGGATCGTCCACATCAGGCCGAGCAGTGATACCGCTAGAGTTTTGAATTGCATGTACTCGCCCTACTCCCATTTGCATCCGTACTCCAGAGAGGAGTCGATGCTGGTGTTATTTCCGAAATGAAAAACCTTGCCGTTAGACCTCTTCGTGTAAGACATCGAGACGATGTGCGTCCCTTGAGACACGAACTGATAGGTTCCCGTGACGTTACCGTTGATGACTTCAGACCAGGTTGTGGTGCTCTGCCAAGGCGCATCGGGACTGAGCATCTCGTCCTCGTAATCCGTCAGCACAATGGAAATGGGTTCGCTGGACTTGGCGTACTTGACGAAACCACCGGACCATTTGCTGGCTTCGTCGTAGTAGGTCCGGAGTTCGAACTTTACCGGGCTCGATTGGGATAGTTCGAAGCAAAGTGATTCGGTGGTGACTGCGCTTTGAGCGCCTAAAGGAAATAGCGCAAAAAAGAGAAAGAAAAGTTTGTTCATGCTCATCCAAGTAGACGCTTTCGCGCCAATGCTCTGACTTGTCCGTTTCAACGTCTGTTCTTGTCCGGTGCCAAAGCCAATTGGCGAGCACGCTCTATCGTCGCGCGAATCAGGCAGGCATCGGACCACTCACCGAAAACTGATTTATGCAATTTCGGGTCGGCCTGGCACTCCGCATCTCGAAATTTCATCCAGGCTCTTTGAGTTTCCCTCAGTGCTTTCTGACCGCTTTCGTCCAGCCGACTCATACGATCCCGATATACAGAATTCAGCAATGCATCCGCGTCAGGAACCATCAGATCAAGAACACCATTTCCCGAGGGAAACCACTCAACGTCCGCCAATGCCTGTTCGCTCTCATTGTTCCAATTGTAGAGGCCGTTTTCTTCGATCTTCAGTGTGGCGGATCGCTGATGGTGATTCGTCGGATCGCTCTCGCTGACCTCCGAGCGATAAACAATTTCCAAATAGATAGGGTCGGTTGTGCGCTGAGGATCATTCAATAGCGTTTGCCGAACAATGGCCCGTTGCTTATTGCTCTCAGTGATCTCTATCGAAAAGCACGGATCCGGCCCAGGACGCTCTGCGGACGCCTTCCTCTCCAAGCATTGATTACGAACCGCCATGGAAGGGGTATCCGAACCGCCACCCACATCAACGACTCTGACAAGCAACCGGACTTCCGGGTCTTTGGAAAAGTCGGCCTGAAGGATGGTGGCAATCATCGTGCCCTCAGCCATGACCACAGGCGACAGTATTGAAAGTAAAAAAATGAGGCTGAATCTGAAAAACTGCATTCCTTGGCGTCCGTAAAAAAAATCAGTGATCCGTTCAATTCTGAACGGGCCTGCGACAGAAAATAGAGTCAGAACCGACAAACGAGCCAGATCTATTTAAGTTCTCAACTAAACTCAAAGCAGTCGAGCGCAAAAAATAAATCCGTCCCCTTTGATTCCGGCGTGTTATTTAGCTAAAGGAAAGAAAAATGGGACAGACCACTGACAGACCACTTTTTTCTCAACGCTGGATCTATTCAATAGTCAGATTCAAGCCGCGTCATCAGCTGCTTGTAACTGACATTCAACTGCGCATTGGCAGCCTTCTTCGCCGCCTCCGAGCAGGGCACCATTTCCAGGCTTGAGGTGACATGGATGCAGTCACCCTGCGCATAGGCCGCTGAAACCGCCAGCAGGGTTAAAACAAAGCGGTTCATGGTGTTCATCTTTGAGTCATTCAGGCTTTGCGCTTGGCGAGCCGGGGCCAAACCACGTTCAAGCATAATAAAGTGTGGCCTATCCTATTAAACGCAAAACATTGGCAGCCATCACTATTTAGCGCCATTTATTTTCTTGATATAAGACTTGATCAACCCTGCATTTACATAAGGAAAATGTTGTTCCTCACCTTCTTGATACCCTTCTATCCCACTCAAATTTTTATCAAACCGGACAAGCTTATTTACAACCAATTTATTGTCCGCGCTTTTTTCATACCCATAAACTTGATAAAGCGTTCCGTACGTCCCAATACCCCTGCTCGTGATTTCCCATGAAACCAAAACAAGCACGTTTTTCTTACCCTTCACCGGATAAAAGAAAATAGACTCGATTTTTGGATCTGAGCCAGCCACATCGTATTTATCGACAAGACTTCTATTTTTTTTATTGTCGACTCCAACAACATCCAGAACCAGAGAAACAGGGAACTCCTCGCTAGTCGTCTGCAGGAATGATAATTCGCCCCCATTTACGATGTCAGTTTTAAACGGCCCTTGGATCACCGTTCCCTGAAGATAGTCCACATCTTGTGCACTGCTGGAGTTTGCCAGAAGAAAAACAAAAGCAAACATAAATAAACGGAGCATAGCAGAACGACCTCTTAGTTAATGTTCATAAGTGCAGCGAGTGCTTGAAACCTACTGTTCCTGTCCGCATATCCATTTTGGCCGCCATTCACCATTTGTGTTACGTCGACAACACTGCCTGTCTTGGCGACTTCGCACAATTTTGTGCCTCCCTGACCAGCTTTCGTGAACCAGAAGACAAAGGCGGACTCAACACCGTATTCGGTAGAGGAGATTAGAAGATCCGGATTTGCCACGAAATCCTGAATATCCGTAGGGTTCCGTTGATTATGCACGTTAGTAAACCGTTGATACTCCGACTTTCCCGTCACCTGCAACATGCCGCGTCCGCGATATCGGTAGCCGTCTCGACTAGCCTCATTACCATTACCCATTCGATCCGCGTAGACGTAACTGGCAAGGTTTTCAGCATTCATCGCGTAATGACTTGTTTCTGACCAAAGTTTGCTTCTCAGCACACCAAAATCGCAGCTATCCGTCTGTTCATTATACCCATTCACCTTATTATGCCATTTGCATCCGTAAGTTTTTTTCATTTGTCGGGCGCTATAATTCAATCCCTCCTCGATAATTCTGAGTTGACTCTCATGACCGACTTGAGAGAGGAAGTGCGCAATAGCCCTCGGCTGTTCCAGTTTATATGCCGCCGCATATTTGTTGAGATAAGGCAAAATATTGGAGTGATGTGCTTCCGACCCGGTCGGGTTGGCGGCCCGAAGCATTTCCATTGTAATCAGGTCTCGGGGCGCAGTAAAACTCCCAATAAGTGCAATCGGATGAAAATGCCGAACATTAGTATCACTGGTAATTCCATGCTGCCCGACAAGCTTGTCCCACCAGCTCAACTTTTTAATTCTTGCCTTTTCTTCAATCCATTCATTATGTGGCTCTGATTCACTATGGCCCATCAACTCATCCAGAGAATCCCATTTTTCTTGTTTGAATTGCCACTCGTTTTCATAGCGTGTAACCATCTGAGAAATCGGCTGTGCGAACCATGGTTTACTCAAAGCCTCTTTTATTTCCGAAGGCGTGAGCTTTTTATCACCGTTTCTGTCTAGAATTTTGTAAAGCTTTTGCTTTGTAGAACCTTCTTCGGCATTACCGATATTAGGCTGGTAGTTAGCTTGCTCTTCCTCACTAAGGCCTTCCTGTGCATGAAGAAACGCGGCCAAATGATCTACGTTACTCCCAGCTTCATCTATAAAGCTGAAACCTTCCCACTCAAAGGGAGAATGGCGTGACAACGCAGTGTCCGGCTCTGCAAACCACCCGCTAATTTCATTCCCCTCTGCGTCACCAAGCAATCCATCCAGACGCCACCAAAGCGTGTAGGTGGTGGTTCCCCCCATAACAACAGGAACTTTGATCTTTTTTTCCGCTGGTAGCGCGTCCAACACTCCGACTGGAACAAAGAAGTCATATCCAACTTTTTTGTGGGGATCGGTCACCTTAGGAGGATTTGTTGCGCTCATTCCTTGCGTGTGAGTCACCAACACGCTGTCTTTTGGAATTTTTACGAGCGTTTTTCCAGCCGCAGGCAACCCCGCAGCTTTTTCTTTACTCAGTCCGGTAAATGCCTTTACGTCTTCGCAGCTAAACACCTCGAGGTGCAATAAATTCTTTGGGGCCGAATCCGAATGGTTTTGATATTTCCCCACATGACCGATCAGACTTCCCGCCGAAATCGGGAATGGAGTTGTCAGGATATGCACAGCGTCCTTTTCGGCTGGCTCACTTTTGGCTTCAAGGTTCCCCTCCCAGACATATCCGAGCACCTCAGCAGGTGTCAACGGAGGAACAGCATTCCCGCTGACAATTTCCAACAGTTTCTGGTATTTGCCACGCGTCCCGTCGCTCCCGATTCTGACTTGCGTGCCGTGGGGCAAAATAGCTTTTGCAGCGCCTGACTGGCTCGCAGTAGCGCGAACAACGAGCCCCTTCTGAGGTGGATTCATCGGGTCTTTTGCAGCGGTACCAATGACGTAAGTGTTGGGTGTCGAGCCGGCTGTCATCTCTCTCTTGAATACCCAGCCTGTTCCGGGCTGGAGGTCGGTATTAGCGGGCGTGACGTTGACCACCTTAAGCCAGCCGTTTTCTTCTTCACCCGTCTCGACGACCGTACCGCGGCTCAAAACCGTTAACACGGTTGCGTACCCTGACTTGCCACGCGGTTCCTGACGAACACGCAAACCGAGGATTTCGTCGTCAGCCGACGCTTTGACTTGCAACGTACCCCCACCCCAAAAGGGTGGTCGCGACAACGCTGGGGTTTCTTCGTAGTTCTTCCACTGCAACAAATGCATGTAAAGACTGAAAAAGTTCAGGCTTGGACCAACCGCTGGCGGTGAAGCGGGCGATCCAGAAGGAGCTGGGGGTGCTGGTTGCACCGGCGCTTCCAATCGGTGTTTAACCAATACAAAACCGGTCGAAAATTCAGCCTCAGCCGTACCATAGGCGGATTTCGGGTACGAGCTGTCAATGCGATAAGCGACTACTTCACCGTCAGCGATGCATTTAACTTCCGCCAAGTCAGGCACCAAACCCGAGGCTTCATCGAAATGAACACCACCATGCCAAAGGCCATTGGCCCCCAACGGATAGAACCCATCTTTGGCATTGGCTAAAGCCTTATAAAACTGCTGCGGATCCGTCGCTCCTGCTGCCCCTACTTTCAGGGGATACGACCATTTTTCTACTTTCTTGGTTGTCTCTGTCATTACCAATTACCTGAATTCTGATCCCTGGTGGCTTGGATTGCCGTCGATGTCTTACCCGGAAAAATTGAGCATGCGCTTCGGTTTGCGTTTGATCTTTTCCTCAGACGCATTCAACAACGCCTGATCCATCAAACTCCCCGCCTTATCCTTATCCGCCGCCCCCGGCAGCACCGGCGGTTTAATCCCGATCCCCGTGCCGGAGCCAGCCGAGCCGCCAGCATTGATCTTGATAACCGGCCCAACCACCGTAACCCCACCGCCATCGAGCTTGATAAAGCTCCCACCCCCAAGAATGGTCAGCTCTGTCCCGGCCTCAATAACGATCTTGTCCCCAGCCTTGAGGTGTATCTCTTTCCCCACGCTGGTCAGTTGCGCAGTCCCCAGCTTCACATGCTGGTTCTGCCCAATCGTCAGGTGATCATCCAGCTTCGCTTCAACCTTGCGGTCAGAGATCGTGGTGCGATGTTCTTCGGCCTTGAGCTCGGTGTAGGTGTTCTTAACCACCGTGTCGTGACGTTCATTCCCGACCCGAATCTTCTGGTCATGCTCAACGTTCTCATCCCAATCACGCTGCGCATGAATGTAGATCTGCTCCGCACCTTTCTTGTCTTCAATGCGCAGTTCGTTGTAGCCACCGCCACCCGGTGAGCTAAGCGTTTTGAACACGCTGCGAGTCTTGTTCGCCGGCAAGGCGTACGGCACCGGGTTTTCCTTGTGGTACAGGCAGCCGGTCACCAGCGGTTGGTCGGGGTCGCCTTCGAGGAAGGTGACGAGGACTTCCATGCCGATGCGCGGGATGCTGATCGCACCGTAGCGGTCGCCGGCCCAGGAGCTGGAGACGCGCAGCCAGCAGCTGGTTTTGTCGTCGGCCTGGCCTTCGCGGTCCCAGTGGAACTGGACTTTGATGCGGCCGTATGGGTCGCAGTGGATTTCTTCGCCTTTGGGGCCGGTGACCATGGCGGTCTGACTGCCGAGAACGCGTGGTTTCGGGTGTTCGAGGGCCGGGCGGTAGAACACGTCCCACGGGGTGGCAAGGAAAGTGTTGCGGTAGCCTTGGTGGAAGTCGTCCTTGTTGTCGGTGGTGTCGCTGGTCACGCCTTCTTCGAGGACTTGCGGCTGTTTGCCTTCGTGGAAGAGCTCGGTGAGCAGCCACAGGTCGTTCCACTCGGTGCGCGGGTGGTCGGACATTTCCATGAAGTGGCCGCTGACCAGTTTGGTCTGGTCGCCGCGACCTTCGGCCTGGCGGTAGTCGGCGCGGTGGCGTTCGAGGGCGCGCTGGCTGAGGAACTTGCCGCGCGCGCGATCGATAAAGCGGCCCGGGTAGTCGTAGTCTTCGAGATCCGGCTCGGCGTCTTTGTTATCGAGAGCGCCTTCGGGTTTGTACGCGGCTTCCATTTGCAGGCGTGGTTTTTCGAAGTCGTAGTCGCGGCGAGTGGTGCGGCTGGTGCGAGTTTCCAGGCGCAGTTTGAAGCCTTTGATCACCGGCTCTTCGGCGACCATGCCGCTGCCCTGCACGTAAGCGGTTGGCTGGCCGAGTTTCTGGAACACGGTCTGGTCGTCGCCGAACACCAGCAGGTGGCCTTTGTCGCTGTGCTGGAAGTGGTAGTGAATGCCTTCCTCTTCGCACAGGCGCTGGACGAAGTGCAGGTCGGTTTCGTCGTATTGCACGCAGTAGTCACGATCCGGGCAGGGCTGGCTGAGCTGGAAGTTGTAAGCGTTGCCCTTGATGCCGTGTTCTTCGAGGATCAGCGCGATGATTTTCGGCGCCGACATCTGCTGGTAGATGCGCTGGTTAGTGCGGTGATGCAGGTATTGCAGTTGCGGCACCATCGACACTTTGTAGCGGGTCAGGCGCTTGCCGGCATCGCCTTGGGCGACGCGGTAGATCTGGCCGTGGATGCCCGAGCCTTGTGGATCGAACGCCAGGAACGCCTGCTTGTGCAGCAGTTGTTCGAGGTCCAGATCAGGGTTTTCGCTGACCAGTTCGAGGTCGAAACGAAACGGCTGGCTGATGCCTTCGGTGCCGGTGAACGACAGCACTTGCAGGTCGCCGACGTAGTCTTCCACTTTGAGGCTGAAGTGGGTTTCGTTAGCTGGGTTGAACATAAAGTGCTCCCTGTTCGAATGTCATCCGTTACGCCCGAAGTCGCAGACGTTGCAGCCAGGACGAAGTGGCGCCCAAGGCGTCACGCAATTGTTGGGCAGTGATGCTGCGTTCTGCCGGGTCGAAGCTCAGCGCGATTCGCAGCGCTGGCCAGCCGTGTTTGGGTAGATTCGCTGGTGCTTGCAGTTCGCGCTCCAGGTGCTCGTCGCGGGCCTGGGTCGAGGGCAAGCGGCGGAACGGGTGTTTGCCGCCCGCCAGTTCGTAGATCACGCAGGCCACGCCGTACACGTCCGCGCTGGCCGACAACGGTTGGCCCTCAAGCAGTTCGGGGGCGGCGTAGCCCGGGGTCCAGGCGTTGAAGCGTTCGCGGCTCAGGTGCGGCAGGCCGGGCATCACGCCCTCCTCTGCCTGACCGAGGCCGAAGTCAAAGAGGCGCAAACCGTCTTCGCTGAGCATGACGTTGCTCGGTTTCATGTCACCGTGCAGCACGCCGCGACCGTGGGCGTAGGCCAGCGTGTCGAGCAGCGGCAGGACGATGTCGCGCAGCTCTTGCCACGGCAGGCCGAGGGGCCGCTCGCAGAGCAATTTGTCCAGGGTCAGGCCACGCATGTATTCCATGGTGATGAAGGCCCGCTGGCAGTCGGTGTCGACTTCAAAGGTGTGCGCACGCACGACATTGTCGTGGCGCAGGCGTCGGGTCAGGGCGAACTCGCTGTAGAGCAAGGCACTGGCGTCCGGCGATTCGGCAAATTCTTCGCTGAGGATTTTCAGCGCAATGTAAGGGTCGGGATCACCGAACTGTTCGTGCAGCAGATCCCGCGCCCGGTAAACGGCGCCCATGCCACCGGCCCCGAGCAGACGCTCGAGGTGGTAGCGACCGGCGAGTACATCCGGCAGTGCACCGATGCTGGCCTTGGTCGGCGCCAGCAAAGGCTCTGCTTTGTTCTCCTTGGCGAAGGCGAAGTAGGTCAGGTTGTTGGCCTGTTCTTCGCTCATCAGCAAGTCATCGACTGAGGATTCGATTTCAGTCATTGGCGGATCACCACGGCTGTCAGGTTGTCGCGCGCGGCGCCACGCAGGGCGCCGTCGAACAAACGTTCCAGCGCCACGTGCGGCGCGCTGAGGCTGAGGGCGGTGCCGAGGGCATCGCTGCTCAGGCCCTGATACAAACCATCGCTGCAGAGCAAAAACGCATCCCCCGGATAGACTTCGAGTTCCAGCACATCCAGGGTCAGTGTTTCGGCAGCGCCGACGGCTCGGGTCAAGGCTTGAGCCGCCGGATGCGCCGCCGCTTGTTCGACGCTCATTTGTTGCTCGTCGATCAGTTGCTGCTGCAGCGAATGGTCCTTGGACAGCTGATACAGCCGCTGTCCACGCCACATGTAACAACGGCTGTCGCCGGCCCAGATGCAGGCCGCGCGATTGCCTTCCACCAGCAGCGCCACGACGGTGCTGCCCATGATGCTGTCGTGACGTCCGGCGGTGACAGTCAACTCCTGCCCTAAACGCCGGTTCAACCAGTGCAGGCACTGGCGGATGGCTTTGAGGCGTTCGTCGAAGTCCTCGTGTTGCGGCAGTTCAGCCAGGCTGGCGACGATCAACTGGCTGGCGATGTCGCCACCCTGATGACCGCCCATGCCGTCCGCGACCACCCACAGCCCCTGCTGTGGCGAGTCGAGGAAAGCATCTTCGTTGCGCGCCCGCACCTTGCCCGGGTCGGTACGCGCCGCGCTGCGCCAGGCACTGGCCACCAGCATCAGAGCTGCACCGGCATACGGAAGGTGCGCAGCACGCCCATGTCGAACGGGTTCGGCGTGCGCTGGCTGGTCAGCAAGTAGTTGGCGCGCAGGCCACCTACATCGGCTTTCAGCACCAGCACGTCGCGGCCGCTCAGGTACTCGGTCTGCATCAGGTCGAACAGGCGAAACAGCGACCATGGGCCGGAGTTCTTCTCGATGCCGATCGGGCGCCCGGCCATTTTGTCCATCACCAGGCTGGTGCGACCGTCTTCAGCATCGGTCGGCCACTTGAACGACATTGGCAGGATCGGACCGTGGCGGTACTCCATGGTCTTGTCGCCGAACTTGAACTCGGAACGGCTGACCGCCGGATCGAGGGTGTACGGCTCCAGTTTGAACTGCACAGTCGGCTCGGCCGGGTTGATCGAGAAGAAGCTCTGACGAATCGTCAGCGCTGCGGCCATCTGGTCCAGATACATTTTCGACACCGGCAGGCTGTGGCCGTCGACGCTGCGCATGCGGTAGTTGCCCGGATCGCCGCTGACGAACGGACGCATGTAGCTGTCGAAGAAGCGGTCGACGGTACCTTGAGCCCGGAAGAACTCGCGGAAATCGCTGATCGCCACGTCGCTGGTGCTGCTGGCGCTGAACGGATAACGCTTGCTGATGGTTTTGCCATACACGCTGTACAGCTCGTTCTGATAACGGCCGTTCAGGTACTGGTAAGCATCGTTAAGCACCAGACGCCACGAATCTTCGGCCAGCACGTTGAACCACACGCTGAGCGGACGCGGCAGACGGCTGGACGCATTGCGCAGGTTGGTCAGCGCATCACGCTGGCCGCTCATGCGGGTTTTCGCCATTTCGAACGCGGCTTGTTCCGGCGTGCTGGAACGGGCCAGACCGGCCAGTTGCAGTTGCAGGTCGTTGAGCGCGCTCAGTGCAGGCGTCAGGTCCGCCGCCGGACCGTTGTTGTCATCGAGCAAACGATGCAGCGGTTCGAAGCGGCGTTGCAGCGACTTCTTCGCGGTGTCTGGCAGGGTTTTCGCCACGTTCAGGGCCGAAGCCTTGTCCGCCACGGCAGACGCCAGTTTGCCGACTTTACCCAGTTTGCCCTTCTGCCCAGCCAATGCATCGGCAGCGTCGCCAGCTTCTTCGACAGGATCAGCGGCGGCCTGGAAGCGCGTGTTCTCGCGCACTTCGGTGAGCAATGCCAGTACCGGCGAGTTGGCCGAGGTCAGGCCCGCCAGTTGCTCGGCGCCTTCGCCGGCGTCGCTGATCGGCGGCAGGGCAACCTGGCCAACGGCTTCGCTCCAGTAGTTGGCGTAGTCGCGGAAGTACAGCTGCTCCAGCTCGACCATCAGGCGACGCAGGTCCATGTCGCTGATGCCGGCGCCTTCGCCCAGTACCCAGTTATCACGCAGGATGTCGGTGACCAGCGCCGAACCCTGTACCGAGAAATACTGCTGATAACCGGTTTGCGTGTAGAAACCCGGGATCACGTATTCGGTGCCGATAAACAGCGAGCCTTGCGGACCGAGGTGTTGGCTGAAGCGATAGTCCGGCAGGTTGCGCGCCTGCTCGCGGAGCATGCGGTAAACCACCGTGGCCAACGATTCGCTGCGCAAGACCTGACGCGCCTGAGTGACCAGTTGGTCGTTCAGCGGGTAGATAAACGGCTGCTTCAGCAAACGCTCAAGGTGCGCATTCAGACCGTTCTGCACCGCGGTATTACCGGTGTAGCGCGTCGACCAGTCAGTGCCGACCCAGTCCTTGAGCCATGCGGCGTCGCGACGGTCTTTCATGTTCAGCATCAGGTACGCGCGCAGGCTGTTGAGCAGGCGGTCGCGGTCCTTCATGTTGGCGCGGATCTGCCCTTCGAGCATCGTTGCAACCCGTGGCAGCAGCTGCTTTTCAAGCTCGCGCTCGTAAGCCTCTTTGACCACTGGATTGACGTCTTCGCCCTGATACAGGCCACCGCGTTCGTGATACGAAACGTCGCCCTTCTTCGGGAACACCTGCGTCGCGGCGTAGCTGCTGTCGAGGGTTTTCAGCACGCCCATGGCGTCATCACGCGGCGACAATGCCGTGCGTTGCTGCGACCAGTTCTGCGCCAGATTGCGCAGGTTTTCCAGACGCTCATAGTTGGCCGAGAAACCGCCCGCCCAGAGCATGCCGAACAACGCCAGTGCAGCCAGTGCGCCAACGTAAAGCGCACGTTGGCCCCAATGAATGCGGCTGCGCTCGCGCTTGTCCAGACCGGCCAGATCGGATTCCGGGAAAATCACTTGGCTGAACAAGTGGTGGATAAACCGCGAACGACCACTGCGCAGGGTCGGCAGCACACCGGCATTCAAGCCGAGGCTGGCACCGATGCCGGCGGTGGTCGAGTCCATCTCTTGAGTCAGGTGCGGTGCGCTGGTCAGGTAGAAACCGCGCAGTTGCGTGGCACGCTGATAACGGTTGCCGGTGAACGCCATGTCGACGAACAGGCACAGGCGCTCGCCGATCTGCCCCAGTTGATGCGGGAAGTCGAGGATGCGGCCACGGCGCTGGGTATCGCGCTCGGAGTGCATGCGCATGATCACTTGGCTGTTGAGGCGCCGCAGCAGTTCTTCGAACTCGTTGCGCAGCACAGCGACGTCGGTGCCGACCTGATCCTTGCGGAAACTGGTGCCGAGCACCTGATCGCTTTCTTCGCGGGTCAGTTGATCGAAGAACTCGTCGAAGCCGAGCAACTTGTCAGCCTTGCTCAGGACCAGATACACCGGCACGTCGACGTGCAGTTTCTGATGCACGTCTTGCAGACGGCCGCGAATCTGGCGCGCGAGGGTGTCGATGTCCTGCTCACTGCCACCGAACAGGGTTTCCACCGGAATGGTCACCAGCACGCCGTTCAACGGACGACCGCGACGGCGCTTGCGCAGCAGCTCCAGCAATGTCGTCCAGGCACCGCCGTCGACTTCCACATCCGGTTGCGTGGTGTAACGCCCGGCGGTGTCGATCAACACACCGTGGTCGGCAAAGTACCAGTCGCAATGACGGGTGCCGAGGGTGTCGCGGGTCAGCTTGCGGTCGATCTTGTTGATCGGGAATTCCAGACCGGAGAAGTCCAGCAGGCTGGTTTTGCCCGAGGCCTGCGGACCGATCAGCAGGTACCACGGCAAGTCACTGCGCCAGCGCTCGCTGCGGCCGCGATACAGGCTCGACGTCTTCAGGGTTTTCAGCGCGTCTTTGAAGCGCGCCTTCAACTCCTTCTGTTCTTCGTCGATCAGCTCTTCGCGGCGAATACGGTCCTGGCCGTCCTCGCTTTCTTCCTCGGCTTTCTTGCGAATACCCGAGCGCCAGCTGACGAAGACCATGGTCAGGCCCCAGATCAGGAACAGCACGGCGATGGTCAGCAGGCGAGCGGTCGAGCTCTCCCAGAACTTGTAGTCATCAACCGCCAACAACGGGCCGACGAACCACACCAGCAGCGCCACAAACAGCACCAGCAGCAAGGTCCAGACCCAGGTCTGGCGCAGGAAGGCGCCGACTTTCTTGAAAAACTTTTTCATCACACGTCCCTGTTTACGGCTGCGACTGCGGTTGCACCGCGGCCGGATCAAGCGGCTGATAAGGTTGCAGAACGGTGTCGCGCTGCTCGCCCAAGACCCAGGCGAAGCCCGAATACATCACCACCAGACAGACGAAAGTGAACAACACCACCATCCACGCCGGCACGATGCGCACCAGGTTGCGACGCTGATCGTTCAAGCCTTCCCAGTGTGGCGACAACTCGCGCGGCACGTCGCCACGCAACTGACGGATCTGCCGATACAGAGCATCGCGGATGCCTTCAAGCTCGAGCATGCCGCGTGCCTGGACGCGGTACTTGCCCTCGAAACCGAGGGACAGGCACAGGTACATCAGCTCGAGCATTGGCAAGTGCTTGACCGGGTTTTTCGACAGTCGATCGAGCAACTGGAAGAACTTCTCGCCACCAAAGGTTTCGTTGTGGAAGCTGCTCAGCAGGCTCATTTGCGACCATTCGCTTTCGTTGCCCCACGGCGTGGTCACGACGGCTTCGTCGACCACGGTGCAGAGCACGTAACGCGCGGCCATCACCTGGCTGCTTTCGGCGCCGTTGTGCAGGGCACGTACTTCAAACAGTTTCAGCCCGGCAGTCAGACGCTCGTTGAGTGCGTACAAGTCTTCGCGGGTTTCGCTGTGCTTGAGGCGCACCACTTCCGAGAGCAGCTCGGACGAGGCCGCGACCAGCGAATTGAGGCTGATGTTGAACGCTTCCGCCGGGCGCAGGCGCGCGGCGTAGATCATGCGTTCTTCCAGTTGCTCGAAACGCGGCGGCGCGGCGAAGTCGGTCAGCGGACTCGATGCCGGTCCGTGGCCTTGACGATCGAGCAGGACGGTTTTGTCGTCCTGGTTGTAATCCGTTTCCTTGATCATGTCGGTCAGTTCCTGATGGCCCAGAATTTCAGTTCAAGCTCGGCGAATTCGCCGGACACGTGGAACGCGAAACCGCCGGAGCGCTCGAGTTGTGCCAGGTCTTCGGAACTGAGTTCGAGGATGAAATAGGTTTTGTTCGAATGGAACGCGATCTGCCGCGGGGCCACCGGCAACGGTTTGACCTTGATCCCCGGCAAGTGCAGGTTGACCAGTTGGCGGATGCGCTCCACCGGGCCGACCTTGAGGTGCGCCGGCAAGCGATGGCGCAGTTCTTCGGAGTCGCAGTTGGCACTGGCTGCCAGCACGAACGACGCCGAGCCAAGCAGTTTGTGGTCGTGCAACGGCGAGACGATGATGCCGTACTGACGCGCTTGCAGGATCAGTTCGATGGCGTGCTGTTCGAGCACCATCGACAGCACCTGACGAATCGCTTCCATCAGTTTGCGGAAGCTGCCGCCCTGGTCAGCGTGGGAGTAGCGGCTGTCCAGACGCGGGCGTTTGCTCTCGCCGGAGAAGGTCGCCAGATCGCCGAGCATGGTCAGCAACGTGCGGTACAACTCTTCCGGGTGCACTTGCTCCAGGCCGAGGTAGTGGCGCAGCAGCAATTCGGTACGGTTGATCAGTTGCAGCATCATGAAGTCGCCGACCTCAGCACCGCCAACCTTGCCGTTCGAGCGAATCCGCTCGGCAATCGTGTCGCCACGGTGGTTGAGCATGCTGATGACTTCTTTCAGGCACGACAGCAGGTAGCTGGAGGCGTGGGCCTGAATGTAGGTCGGTACGAAATCCGGATCGAGGCTGATCACGCCGTCGGGGGTGGTGTCGAGCACGTCGCAGATTTTCAGCTTCACGTAGGCCTGATCGCTCTGCTGCTCGCCGAGCAACAGTTTGAAGTCCGGGCGACCGCAGCTGACCTGGCTGGCGGAATCGTCGCCGGCGTTGGAGTCGGCCACTTCGGCGTCGTACGCGGTGTAACGCGCAAGCACGTCGGATTGCTCCGGACGGCGCGACTCGATGTGGTTACCGGTGACCAGCGGCAGCGCCAGGTAGATCGGCGTGTTACCAGTGTTCGGCGGCACGTCCAGCGCCAGCGGCTCAGTGTTGCCACCAAGTTCGAACAGGCTGCCGTCCGGCAGAATCCCCGAGGCTTCACTGATCACCAGTTTGCCCATGTTGAGGAACTGCAGGTCGATCTCCAGATTGAGGAAACCCCAGGTATAGCCACCCAGCAATTGGGTGCGGGTTTTCATCTGGTGATCGTAATAACGATCGTTGTGCTGGAAGTGCTGCGGACGCAGCAGCATGCCTTCCTGCCAAATGACTTTATGGGTATTCATGATCAGTCATCCGCCTTGGCGAGCACTTGATTGGTGTTGCGGATGCCGGTCTGGTCCAGAGTCAGATCGACTTCAGTGACCTCCAGCGGAGTGATCTGAACGGTGTGGCGCCATTGGGTGTCGGGCAAGTCGCGGTAAGCGGCGAGAACGCCTACATAAAGACTGCCCTCTTCCACCTTGAGCTTCATTTCCACGGTTTCACCCGGGCGCAGCTCAAGTTCTTCGCTGGCCACCAGATCCGGGTTGAGGGACTCCTTGGCGCGTTCGTAAAGGCTGAAGAAATCAGCGTTTTCGAAGGTCACCGGGTGCTTGAGTTCGAACAGGCGCACGACGATCGGCGACGGCCGACCGTTGAGGTCCGGGTTGAGCTGATCGCTGCCGGTCAGCTTCAGGTTGATCTTGGTCACTTTCGAGTACGGCGACAGCGACGAGCAACCGGCGAGCAGCACCAGCACGGTGAGCGCAGTCAGCGTCTTGAAAAAAGCGGTCGAGCGGCGAGACATGCGCATCATCCTTGGTGGTCGGTGTGGAGGGTGGAGATCAGGCGAATCTGTTCTTCGTAGGCCTGGGCAAAGTCGCGGGCCAGCAGACGCTCGCTCCAGTCATCGTCCTGACGCAGCGCCTGGTGATAACGGCCGAACGCTCTCCAGCGTCCGCCCGAGGTCGCGATCAACGGCTTGTTGTCGCGCTCGAAACGCAGGGTCAGTTGCTCTGGCGAGAAGTGCTCCAGCGTGCCGCGCACGGCGGCGCGACTGGCGGTCAGCAGTGCCACTTGATGCGCCTGCAGATCGCGGAACGCGCGGGAAATGGCTTGCTCGGCCGGCAGATGCCCGGGCTTGCTTGGCTGCAACAGAATCTGCAGGGCTTCGCTCGGATCGACGGCGAATTTCAGCGGGTTCTTGTTGGTGCCTTGCACGGTGGTCTGGGCCAGACGCAGTTCGTTTTTCAGCTCGGAACGGGTGCGCAGGCTCTGCTGCAAACCGCCGATGCTTTGGCGCAGCAAGCGCGCAGCGTTCAGTGCCAGCGCTTCGCGCTCGTCGTGGCTGAGGCCTTTGACGTGGACACCCAGCGCCGCACCGAAGTGCTCCCAGAAACCTTCGCTTTGACGCTCAACGGCTTTCGGTGCCGGAGCGGGCTCAGGTTCGGCAGGCGCGGCGATCAGCTCCGGCACCATCAGGCTTTCCATGTCGATGCGCGCGTAGTCGGCACGCTGACGGGAATCCTCAGGCTTGGTGTTCGGCGCCAGCAGTTCGTCGATTTCCGAATACACACGCTCTTGCTGTTCGAGAGCATTGAGCGGGTCGAGATCGAGGAACGCGTCGTCCGGGATGATGCTGCCGGCAGCGCGCGGGCGACCTACTTCACCGTCGAAGGTTGCCGGGTCGCGCACCAGGCGCGCGCGAATCTCGAAGTCACCCAGCACGTAGGTGCTGCCGTGCTCGATGCGCACTGGTTCGCCTTTGTGCAGACGCGCACCGCTCTCGCCGTCCTGGACACCGTTGCTGCTGGTGTCAGTCAGGAAGAACGTACCCTCGCGGTAGCTGACAATCGCGTGGTGATTGGACAGGTGACGCTTGCGGTCAGGGATGATCCAGTCGCAGTCCTCGCCCCGCCCGATCACGCCGCCAGCCTGTTTGAAGGTCTTCTGGCACAACTCGGTGGGCACGAACTGCTTGGTGTTCAGCATTTCGAAAACCAATTCCATGTTTGATGCTCCTTGCGGTCACTTGCCGCGATTGACCGCTTGCGGATCACCCAACGGGCGATAGTCGTTGTCGTTGAATTTGTAGTTGCCGCTACAGCCGCCAAGGCCGCATAGAACGACGAGGGTCAGCAGGACAGCTTGCCAGTGACGAACAGACATCAGAGGGTCTCCAGGTGTAGACAAAGCACAAAGCGCCGACCCTTGCGGGCGGCGCTGAAATGGGGTTTTGCGGGAAAATCGATGACCTTTTGCCTACCCATCGAAATCTCCCAGATTAATGTTCAGCCGGCCGAGCCGATACAGCAGCGTGCGTCGCGGCAGACCCAGTTCGCGGGCGGCGAGGGTCTGGTTACCGTCGTTCTTGCGCAAACAATCGAGCAATAAAGTGCGCTCTACCTGCTCGAGGCGTTCGCGCAAATTCAAGTGGCTGTTGTCTTCCGGCATCGGTTCCATGCGCAGGGAGAAATGCTCGGCGAGCAACTCGCCGCCTTCGCACAACAGCACCGCACGTTCGACCAAGGCCTTGAGTTCACGCACGTTGCCGGGAAAGTTGTAGCCGGACAGGTGTTCCAGCGCCGCACTCGACCAGCGCACCGGATCGCGTTGCAAATACGTGCAGGTCTTCTCGGCGAAGTGCTGGGCCAGTTCGAGGATGTCGCCTTCGCGCTGACGCAGTGCCGGCAGCTCGATCGGGAATTGCGCGAGACGGTAATACAAGTCCTCGCGGAATTTGCCTTCGCTGACCAGCGTCGATAGATCGCGGTGCGTCGCGGCGATGATGCGTACATCGATCTTGTGGGTGTCGTTGGAACCCAGCGGACGAATCTCGCCTTCCTGCAACACGCGCAAGATCTTCGCTTGCAACGACAGCGGCATGTCGCCGATCTCGTCGAGCAACAGCGTGCCGCCATTGGCCGCATCGAACAGGCCGGCGCGGTCGCGATCGGCCCCGGTGAAGGCGCCTTTGCGATAGCCGAACAGTTCGCTTTCCAGCAGATTTTCCGGAACCGCCGCGCAGTTCTGCACGATGAACGCCTGCGACCGACGCGGGCCGCAATCATGAATCGCTCGTGCAACGACTTCCTTACCGGTGCCGGTTTCACCGCGCAACAACACGGTGTACGGGCTGTGCAGGACTTTGCTGATCAGCGAATGGGTCTGACGCATCGCCGCGCTTTTACCGATCAAGCCATAGCCGCTGATGCTCGGCACGCTGCGCGCCACCGTTGCCGATTCCGCCAGCGGCTGACGCAGGCGTTGCAACAAATGCAACTGGCCGAGCACGAACGAGCCGAGCTGGCCGAGGGAATCGGCGAAGCCTTGCAGGTGGGTACGACGACGGCTGGCGCACAGCAGCAAACCTTCAACAGCTTTGTGCTGATTGACCAGTGGTACGCACAACAACGACTGCCACGGCGAGGTTGCCGCCGGCAGAAAACTGGTTTCGTGCAGGCTGCCGCTCAAGTCGTCGAGGCACACCACGCGGTTCTGACACAGGGCGAATTGCAGCAGTTGTTCACCGTTGTAGTCCGCCGGCAGGCTCGCCGCTTCGCGCGGTTGCAGGGCACCGTCGAGGCATTCGGCGTTCATCCCCAGGCAGGTGTGGGTGGCGTCGAGCAGATACAGTTGCGTCAGTTCGCAACCGCTCAACTCGGCCAACCCACGCACGAAGTCACCCAGCAACGCAGCACCGTCCGCCGCCCGCGACAGACTGGCGAACTGCGCCAGCAACGCTTCGGCATAGACCAGTGGCTGCGGCACCTGAGTGAACATCACACCCACCTCAGGCGAACTCGCACGTCACGCTGGCTTCACCGTCGAGCGTGGCATGTACACGCTTGAGGCTTTCACCGGTGGCCATAGCGTCGAGCAAACGATCCGCCACCAGCGGCAGCACGTGCTGATCGAGCAGATGGTCGATCAGGCGCGCGCCGCTGTCGCTTTGCGTGCAACGCTCGGACAGGTGATCGACAAGGTTCTGGCACCAGCTGAAATCCAGCTGACGACGATTCAGGCGCTCGCCGAGACGACCGAGTTTGATCTCGATCAGCTCGCGCAGTACCGGGCCGCCGACCGGGTAGTACGGCACGACTTTCATCCGCGCCAGCAGCGCCGGTTTGAAGTGTTTGCTGAGCACCGGGCGAATGGTTTCTTCGAGGACTTCGGCGGTCGGCCGTGCGCCGTTCTCGCAGAGGTCGCTGATGCGGTCGCTGCCAAGGTTCGAGGTCATCAGGATCAACGTGTTGCGGAAGTCGATCTCACGACCTTCGCCGTCGTTGGCCACGCCTTTGTCGAAGATTTGGTAGAACAGGTTGAGCACGTCCGGGTCAGCCTTCTCGACTTCATCGAGCAGCACCACCGAGTAAGGTTTCTGCCGCACGGCTTCGGTGAGCATGCCGCCCTCGCCGTAACCGACGTAGCCTGGCGGTGCACCGATCAGACGGGAAACGGTGTGCTTCTCCTGAAATTCGGACATGTTGATGGTGGTGATGAAACGGTCGCCGCCGTACAGCAAGTCAGCGAGGGCCAGTGCGGTTTCGGTTTTACCGACGCCGCTCGGGCCGACCAGCAGGAACACGCCGACCGGTGCGTCAGGTTTATTCAGGCCGGCAGCAGTGGCGCGCATCGAGCGATCCAGTGCGTGCACGGCTTGTTCCTGACCACGGATGCGCGTGCGCAGGTCGGTGGCGAAACTGGCGACTTTGGCGTTGTGCTCACGGGCCAATTGCGCCAATGGCACACCGGTCCAGGCGCTGATCACTTCGGCAACCAGACGCGGGCACACTTCGAAGCTCACAAGACGCTCTTTGACCTGTGCGGCGGTCAGGGCACTGTGGGTTTCGTTGAGTTGGGCTTCCAGCGCTTCGACGCTTTGGCCTTCTTCAACTTCAGCGGCGACGGTTTCGATCACGGTGCCTTCAGCGTCTTCTTCAACGTTGACGGTCGGCTCGACGGCGGCGGCTTCGCGAGCCTTGGCCAGTTGCTGACGCAGTTCCAGCAGGCGTTCGGCCAGTTGCTTCTGCTCAGTCCACAGGGTTTCCAGAGCAACCATTTCAGTTTCGGCTTCGTCCAGACGCGCTTCCAATGCATCCAGCGCCTCGTGGTCGATCAGCAGACCGGCTTCGGCATCGCGGCGCAGGGCCTGACGCTGACGGCCACCTTCAGCCAGTTCGCCACGCAAGCGCTCGAGGCTTTCCGGGGCGGCGGCGAGGCTGATGCGTACGCGGGCGCAAGCGGTGTCGAGCACATCGACGGCTTTGTCCGGCAGTTGCCGACCGGCCAGATAACGTGCGGACAGTTCAGCCGCCGAGACCACCGCGTCATCACGCAGATAGATGCCGTGGCTCTTCTCGTAAACCTGGGCCAGACCACGGAGGATGGTCACCGCTTCGCTGACGGTCGGTTCGTGCAGTTGCACCGGTTGGAAACGACGGGCCAGTGCCGGGTCTTTCTCGAAGTATTTCTTGTACTCGGCCCACGTGGTGGCGGCGATGGTGCGCAGTTCGCCACGGGCCAGCGCCGGCTTCAGCAGGTTGGCCGCGTCAGAACCGCCGGCATTGCCGCCCGCGCCGATCAGGGTGTGGGCTTCGTCAATGAACAGAATGATCGGTTTCGGCGAGGCTTTGACTTCGTCGATCACGCCTTTAAGGCGACGCTCGAATTCACCTTTGACGCTGGCGCCGGCCTGCAACAGGCCCATGTCCAGCGACAGCAGTTCAACGCCCTTGAGCACTTGCGGCACTTCACCGGCAGCGATACGCGAGGCCAGACCTTCGACGATGGCGGTCTTGCCGACACCGGCCTCACCGACCACGATCGGGTTGTTCTTGCGGCGACGAGCAAGGATGTCGACCATCTGCCGGATCGCGCCGTCACGGCACAGCACTGGGTCGAGTTTGCCGTCACGGGCCTGTTGGGTCAGGTTGTGGGTGAAGCGCTGCAACAGCGATTCGCCCTGAGCGGCCGGTTTGCCATTGGCCGCCGGTTGCTCTTTTTGCGACAGGGCAAATTCCTTCAGGCGATCAATGTTCAACTTGGCGAGCAGCGGCTGATAACGGCTGCCGGCGTAGCGCATCGGGTTGCGCAGCAAGGCGAGGATCAGCGCCGCGTCTTCGACCTGGGTCTGGCCCAGTTCGAGGTTGGCCACCAGCAGCGCATCTTGCAGCCATTGCACCAGTTCCGGGGCGAACACAGGGTTGCGCGAAGCGCTGTGTTCGACGCGCGATTGCAGCGCGGCGCTGAGTTCACCGGCGTCAACATCTGCATCCTGCAGTGCGCGCGACAACAAGCCATTCGGGCGCTCGAGCAGGCCGAGCATCAGATCTTCGACGAGGATCTTGCTGCCGCCACGGGCCACGCAACGCTCGGCGGAACGTTCCAGATCACGGCGGGTTTCGGCGTCCAGCGCCTGGATGAGTTGTTGCAGGTCTACGTTGATCATGGCTCACGTCCTTAATGAATTTTGCTGCCCAGGGTCACCACGCCGTCCGCTTTCTCGCGGCCCAGCCAACTGGTCCAACCGAGGCGACAGGCGTTCTGCTCACCGATGCGCAGTTCGCGGATTTCTTCCTGGCGCAACACCAGGCGGATGTCGTAATCGAGCGGGTCACGCAGGGTGAACCGCACCAACGCGCAGAGCGGCTGGTAACCGAAACCGATCGGCAGGAATTCATGGAATCGCTGCCAGTCGAGTTCGGTGATGTGAATGCGGAATTTGCCGCTGCGGTCGCGCACGTGCTCGCCGAGTACGAGGTCTTCACCGAGCAGGCTGTTGGCGCGGCCCAAACGATTGCGCTGCTCTTCGAGGATCTCGACGCGACGCTCGATGCACTGCTCGATGACCAGGTCTTCGTGCTTGAAGTAGTAACGCAGCACGGCTTCGATCAACGCTGCCGAGTGCGCCCGCAAGCTAAGCAAGCCGAGGTACGGCAGCAAGCGCTTCCAGTTGAGTTCCTTGGCCTTGCGGATCTCGTCGCCGCCCAAGCCGATCAGCGCAAACAGCTGCGACGAGAACGGATCGAGCGCGCCGCTCTGGAAGCTCGCGCGGTAGCGATACTTGCGCCAGATCGGCAGCATCAGCCGTTGCAGGCGATGGTGGAACAGGTCGAGGAAGTTGCGCGTCGGGTTGCCGTCTTCGCTATCGCCCAAGGCCTGTTCGCCGTAGAACGCCGGCAACGGCGAACCCGAGCCGACCAGGCCGATCAGGTTGAAACGCATGCGCGCGCGCATCTGCCCGTGTTCTTCGAAGAACTCGACGCGATCGACATCGCTGCGCGGAAAGCCCAGGCTCGGGTTGGCCTGAAACTCCACGTGGTCGTACAGATCGTCTTCGCTCAGGTGCGGGTGTGCCTCGCGCAGCCGGTCGATCACCAGCAGCACGGCCTGAAACAGCGAGTACTCGCGTATTACCTTGGTCAGCCCGCTTAAAGCAGGGGCTGCAGGCCCATACGTGGTGTCCATTGGTACACCTCTCCCTGTGTGCTTTTTACGCGCAGCTCATGGAATGAATTGAGACTGGCGTAAAGCGCGAAAAACTCGTTAAGAACCGAAGCGAAAACGAACAGGTCGCCTTCGCCGATGTACCCTTCCGGGTCGATGGTCAGCTCGGTGCGCAAACCGCGCACCGGCAGGCCACGGTGCAAGCGGTCGACGTGGTGATGCTTGATGTGCTTGAGGCCGCCGAGCAGGCGCTTGCTGACCTTCTCCGCGTGCTGGTCGTAGTAGCGCGGCAAGTCGTAGGTTTCGAGAATCACCTTCAACGCATTGACGTCGGCCAGCGACAGATAGTTAAGCGACATGTTGCTGATCAGCTTCCACAGGAAGTCACGGTTCAGCGGTGGCGCGAAACTCGACGTGGCCGGGGTGATGTTGCGGAAACTGAGGAACTCCGGCGTCTCTTCGCAGGCCATGCAGATGTCGCCAAGCTTGAGCTTGCGCGGCAGGTTCTGGTTGGTGCAGATCAGCTCGATCGACAAGGTTTCGTGAGCTTCGGTGTGGCGAATGCCGAAACTCAGGTAGGTGTCGAGACCATCGTGCAACAGCGAAGAACGCTGGCGAATGCTGTAGTGCGGACGGCTGTTGGGCACGTCGAAACTCGGGTCGTGTTCGAAGGATTCGAACGGCACGTATTCCTGATAACCGAGGCCACCCGGCTTCCAGCCGGTCACGGTTTCCACTGAAAACACACCGCAGTTTTCCAGATCGTATTCCGCCGGCAGCAACAGGTATTCGTCCTGCTTGCCGTCGAGGCGGATCGGCAATGCATCGTGGGCGAACAGGTTGGCAATCGGCGTGCAGAACAGCTTCACGTTGTCCAGGGTCGGCCGCATGCGCATGATGCCGCTCTTGCGAATATCGAAGCGCAATTCCAGGCCGCGCATCTGCTTGAGGGTGTCTTCCGGCAGCGCGTTGATGATGTCCAGGCCGTTGACGTCGACGAACAGGAACTTGTCCTGGAAGGCGAAGTATTCCTGCAGGTAGCGATAGCCCCGGAAGGTGTTCAGCGGATACGGGATCAACGCTTCTTCTTCGGCAAAGCCCACCGGTTTGACCCGATCACCCGGGATCTTGAAGGCCATCGGCTTGCCGCTGACGCCATCAATCGGTTTGCCGGCGCCGTCGAGCGGGATCAGTTCGATGCCTTCGAGGTTGCGCAGCAGGCTCAGGTAAAGCATCTGGCTGATGTAGCGCTCGCCAGCAAAGTGCAGGCGCAGTTTGCTCAGTTCCAGCTCGCCGAGGTGGCCGTCGGCGCTCATTTCCAGGCGCAGGCTGAGCAGCGAGCCGTCGCCCTTCACCGAGTAGTTCAGCGCGGCCAGATCCAGCGGCAAGACTTCGGTCGGGTAGCAAGTACGGAAGCGGCAACGCACGTCTTCGATCGGCTTGCTTTCAATCGGCGTATCACGCTCGACGCGCAACGCCGGCCCGGATCGCTTGAGCGGATCGAACTGCAAAATGCTGAACGCCGGCAGCGGGCGCATGTAATTCGGCCACAGCAATTGCATCAACGAATGGCTGAGTTCCGGCAGCTCGTCATCGAGCTTCTGGCGCAGACGCCCAGTCAGAAACGCAAAGCCTTCGAGCAACCGCTCCACGTCCGGATCCCGCCCGGCCTGGCCCAGATACGGTGCCAGCGCCGGACTACGCTCGGCGAAACGGCGACCGAGTTGGCGCAGTGCGGTGAGTTCGCTTTGGTAGTAGTGGTTAAAGGACACGGGTTACCTGCCTGGTAGTGGAACTCATCAAAAAAATATCCTGTAGAGCGCGACTGTCACGCCGGCACAGACGTAACCGCCAATCAGGAGAAACGGCACAATCGAGATCCAGCCGTACGCCATGTAGGCATCACTGAGCTGACCGACGACCAGACTGAGCAAGCCATACAGCATCCATGGCACGGCATAGAACGGGATGAACTTCACCGGCGCCCACCAAACCATCCGCAATGCCTGCTGCTCGTTGCGGATTTGCGCCGATCGGGACATCCACAGCGAGAAACCCAGAAGCCCGGGAATTCCCCACCACAACAGGTACTGCCAATAAATCCCGGTCGACTCGGATGTTAAATACTCGCCATTCCACAGGTCATAGGAACTGATCGCCAACACCGCCAGCAGTGGCCACCACAAGGCCACCATGAAGAAGCTCAGTTGCGCACGACTAAGCATGAGCAGGGCTCGCAGGCGACGTCTGCCGCATCAGCGCAAGTCTTTCCCAACGCAGTTCAATCACCTGCGTTAGCAGAATCGCCAACAACGTGACTCCGCCTTGGGCCACGGTGTAGAACAGCGCACGTAGCGGGTTGTTCGGCACCATCATGAACAGAATCCAGGCAACCATCAGTGCGAGCAGACCGAGCTTGGCCCACAGGTTCGGGATGATCGCGGCCAGCGCGTTTATGCCAAAAAATATGTAGATGAACATGTAGTGGGCGATGCCAATCGCCACGCCACGGGTGGTGAATCCGCCGTTGAAGGCCTTGTAGGCCACCACCACTGCGTTATTCAGAAACACGTAGGCCACGCATCCCGCCGCGTGAATCGCCAGACAGAGTGCAAGACGCGCGTAGATATTCATCGCTGCGCCACTCCCTGTTTTTTCGGCGTGATCGCCATCGCCGAATACACATAGAGTTCAACGCCGTCGTAGCCGCCGATGGCGGCAGCGCTCAACGGATAGCTGTCCCGTGTGCCGTATCGAACCCAGCCCTCAGTCCACATTCCGCCACTCTCGTGGCGAATCTCGACGTAGTAGTCCGGCGCCTCGTTCCTGGTAACTTCAACGAATACACCGCCATCCTCGGCGCCCACCCACAACGCGTTGGGATGAGCGAACAGCTTTGGTTTGGTCGAGCTTTCCATTCGCAACAGCAGCGCGAAGCCGACCAGAATCGTCAGCAAACCGACCGAGCAGAGGAAAGCGGCCAGGCATTGCCTCGCTCTTGATTTCACTGAGCCGTTCCCGCTAAAAAACTTCATGGGCAGAAAGAACCATCAGTAATGACCCATGAACGAACAGCTTTTTGTTCAGTTCTTTCGGTGCTTGCGACAGCCTTTCGCAACGTCTGCGCGTCGATGGTTTTGGTCGCCGTCGGGCTCTTGATCGACAGGCTGTACTGGTCGCTGATCTGACCGGCTACGTCCTCGCCGAACGATCTGTAGTTGGCGATAGTTCTGCGCTGATTTGGATCCAACACCAAGCGGCGGGCTTTATCGTCATAGTTGGAGTCATGCACCACGGACAATTCCAGAGGCACGCCACAGGTGTTCAGCAGGAAAACATTATTGCTGTAGACCTGCTGAGCGGCGTAGGTAGTCACTGGGATGAAAAACGTGAAAAACACTGCCCACCCCGACATCGAAATCATCCTTAACTGTTTCATGAGCAGATCGATGCCTCGCTGATCATTTCTTCGTACCTTGTTTCGCACTGCACCATGTTTTGAAATTCAGGCGATCAAACCCCTGACAAACATTTGCTTTGGAAATAAAAATGTAAGGCGCAGCCGCGTCATAAGAAAAATAATAATAATTTTCCCCATCCTGACCGTAGATCCAATAGGAAGACGACCCTTGATTTATCTCATAAGGTTCAAAGGCGAGGATTGAGGATTCCGCAGGAATAAAATTAACGCCGTCCATTAACAGCATCAGCGAATTGGAGAAAATATTTGTCCACACGACAACCCCCACAGCCAAAATGCCGGCAGCAAGCGCAAGAGTGGTAGACGTCGAGAGTTTACCTTTCATAAAAATACAACCACGCCGTACCTGCTTTCGCTGCGTCTAACAACGTCATAGCATCGGTTGAATACTTTTCGGCAAGCGGCCCCGAACCGTTGTAGGAAGCAATCACCTTTTTCAGCTGGTCGGCGGTCAGCGCTCCGGAGTGACAGCGAGTCCCGGTAGCCCGGTCAACCAGTTCACGTAGATGGCCGGCGCAATAGTAGAGGTCTGCCTTCCAATCATCGCCCGGGATTCGCGTGTCCTGGTTCCAGCCAAAAATCCGGTACTGAACGTCTTCGGGCAAAGGTTTCTTGCAGTAATAGTTCTCTGTGTATTGAACGGACTTCTGCAATGTTGCCCTACTCATATTGGCAAAGCCGCTGGAGCCACCGGCCAACTTGTCCGGGACGGCATCGAAAGCCAAGTTGTCAACAATTGCCAGCAGAGTAGTCAGCGACCGTTCGCCGAATTGCATGGTTTGAAGAAATTTACTGCCCTTAGGTCCATTCTCCTGCTGCAGAATAACCGCCAGCAAAATATGCGGGACGCCATAATATTCAGCCGCCTGCTTTATCCAGACACGAATTTCTGTATCAGAGAAACTTGCCTTGAGCATTTCTTTGGTTTTTGGCACGTACCACATAATTTGCAACGGAGAAGGCAGCTCGCCGGTATAGCTCGGGATGCTGTCGTAGCCAGCCAGCGTTGTGACTTCTTTTCCGTTACAGCGGCAAACCTGCAACTCTACCGGCGCAACCTCAGAGGTTTTTGTGCTCGCGGCCGCGCCAGCTGGCACATATTCCTGCCCGTCCTTATTGATTTTTTCAGCCTCGGCCATGAATGAGTACTCCCTCAGCTCTCAATAAAAACTTCGATTTTTTCGGAAGCTGTGTGGGCCTTCACGCGATGAGTCAGGCCCAACTCATTGGTGATTCCACTTTCGAGAGAACCATCCGCTCGACGAAGTAGGTATTTAGTATCCGCAAGCGGATTGCCCAGACCGTTTTTCAGCAGGAACTGAGCATCGAAGCCCGGAATGATCAAAGGCACTGGCGGCACAAACGCCACAGGCGAATGCGAATTCCCGATAATCACCGTGCCAGAACCGGCGGTGACCTTGTTCCCATGCGAACCCACCGAACCGACCGTTGCAGCAGGTTTGCCGTTAATCAAAACCGTGGTCGCCAGATCGCCGACCATCGCACCACCACACGCCGAGGCATCGCCTTGGCGGGCGGCCGCGAGGCCATCGAAGAATACGTCGCCGGAACCGGCGGCGATCGGGTTGGTACCGTGGCCTGGAAGTGGGCAAGCGGTGGGGTCGGATACGCGTGCTGCGGGTTTGCCAGACATCGGGGTTCTCCTTAGGTGACCTTCACTTGCCCGCTGCCATCCAGGCGCGCGGAAAAACTGACCTGACGCTTGAACCCTTCAACTTCCAGCAGGCCTTCGATGCTGAAGGCCAGGCGCAGTTGATCGTGGTCACGCGGCAGGGAAATGACACGCACGTTGCTCAGGCGCGGCTCGTAGGCTTCGATGAAGTTTTCGATGGCCAGACGGGCCTGACTCAGGGAGTCGTGCAGGCTCAGACGCATGTCATTGAGATCGGGCAACCCGTAGTCGGCCAGCGTTTGCACGCTGCCGGCCCGGGTGCTGAGCATTTTGGCCAGATGGGCAGCCACTGACGCCATGGCACAAGCCTCAAGGCTGTTGCCCTTGCGTAGTTGCGCGTCGCCGTTGAGGCGTTCGAACAGGCTGCCGTATCCGTCCATGAGTCGCTCTTACTCTTTGTCCAGCTTGCCAACCAGCGACAGGGTGAAATCGGCACCCATGTACTTGAAGTGCGGACGCACGTTCAAGCTCACGCGGTACCAGCCCGGCTCGCCTTCAACGTCGCTGACGATCACTTGCGCAGCGCGCAGCGGACGACGGCCACGGACTTCGGCGCTCGGGTTTTCCTGGTCGGCAACGTACTGACGGATCCACTTGTTCAGTTCCAGCTCGAAGTCTTGCGGATTGACGTACAGGCGCTCGTTTTCCACACCCAGCGGCAACAGCTTGAGGGCATCGCGCATGACGTGTTCGCTCTGGCTG